>WJIW01000408.1 GCA_014730065.1 Armatimonadia bacterium
AACAACCTGGCCAACGTCAACACGAACGGCTTCCGTAGGATGCGAGCGGACTTCGCCGACCTGTTCTACCAGATCGGCCGCAACCCCGGTGCCACCGTCACCGCCACCCAGCGGGTCCCCACCGGCGTCCAGGTCGGTGTGGGCGTGCGGCCCATGGCCACCACGCGGGACTTCTACACCTTGGGCAATGTCGAGGAGACCGGCCTGCCGCTCGATGTGGCCATCATGGGCCAGGGCTTCTTCACCATCCAGCTCCCCGACGGCCGGGAGGCCTATACCCGGGACGGCTCGCTCCACCTGACCGCCAATGGCGAGCTGGTCTCCGGCGACGGCCTCTTCACCGTGCCCCAGATCGTGCTCCCCGCGAACATCGATCCGAACCTGATCTCCATCGGCCCCGACGGCCAGGTTCAGGTGACCGATCCAACGGGC
This sequence comes from Armatimonadia bacterium, assembly GCA_014730065.1. Taxonomy (GTDB): domain Bacteria; phylum Armatimonadota; class Zipacnadia; order UBA1398; family UBA1398; genus UBA1398. Next base: position 433 of record WJIW01000408.1, read on the forward strand.
GCCGCCCAGCAGGTCGGTCAGCTCCAGCTCACCCGGTTCGTGAACCCCGAGGGGCTGAGGGCCATCGGCGGCAACCTGTTCGTCGAGACCGATGCCAGCGGCCAGCCCATCACGGGCATCCCCGGCCAGGACGGCTTGGGCGAGCTGCAGCAGCGGTTCCTGGAGAACTCCAACGTCCAGGTCGTCACCGAGATGGTCAACCTCATCGTTGGCCAGCGGGCCTATGAGGCCAACTCCAACGGCATCCAGACCGCCGACACCATGCTGGCGACCGCCAACCAGGTCAGGCGGTAATGGCCGGAAGGGGTGACCTAGGCCATGAGATACGCTAAGTACATCCTACCGCTGCTGGTCGCGGCCTTGGCTCTCCCAAGCCTGGCCGTGACCATAGTCCAGCTCCGAAGCGGCACCGCGGTCGACGTCTCCCAGGGGTCCGTTACCCTGGGGGACATCGCCACCGTATCCTCGGATAACGCCGAGGCCCAACGGAACCTGGAGCAGGTGCAGATCACCTACGCGCCCCCGCCGGGCCAGCAGCGCGTCGTGGATGCGGACATGATCCGCATCGCCGTGCGTACCCTGGGGTACGACCCCGACTTCATCGGACTTAGGGACGCGGGCGATGTGATCATCCGCACTCGCTCCAATATGGTAACGAGCGACCGCCTCATTGATCTGGCCCGGGAGATCATCTACCGCGAGCTGCCCTTCCCGCCCGAGGCGATCTCCATCGAGCGGAACAACACCCCGCCCGATTTCGACGTCACGGGCGGCGAGCTGACCATCACGCCCGAGCCACCGGCCCATGAGGACTTCATCGGCCTGACCTTCATCCCGTTCGCCGTGGTGGTGGATGGTGAGCTGGTTCGCCGGGTGAGCCTGAACCTGACGGTACGCGTGCGGGCCCCCGTCCTGGTGGCCAATCATAGCATCCCGCGGGGCTCCACCATCAGCACCAGCGACTTCCGCCTGGTGGAGCGCGATCTGTCCATGCAGCCCCAGGGCTGCATCCTCGACGCGGCCAATGCCATCGGCAAGCGAACCAAGATGGTCATCGCCAGCGATGCGGTCATCTGTGAGCGCATGGTCGAGGATCCGCCCCTGATCCGCAGCCAGCAGCAGATTCTGATCCAGGTGGTCTGCGGCAACGTGGTCCTCAAGGTGCCCGGAACGGCCATGCAGGACGGCCGGATGGGTGAGGAGATCCGCGTGGTCTCGGGTCTCGCGAGCCGGACCACCCTGTCGGCGACGGTTGTGGACCTGCAAACGGTGCTCGTGACCATCCCCGGAGGTGTTTCCAGGTGAAGGCGATGCCGGCGAACATCCCCATGGCAGTTCTCGTCGCCTGCGTCCTCGTCTCGGGCGCGTCGGCCGACTCCCTATGGCTGCGGGCCGAGGAGAGCGGCACCGCCCGCAGCATCTTCGCCGATGACCGGGCGGCCTCGGTGGGCGACATCGTCTACGTGCTGATTACCGAGACGACCACGGCCACGAGCGCGGCGACCACGGAGATGAACCGCGATTCGTCCTCCAGCGGCCTGGCCGGAGGGCTCCTCAGCTTCCTGCCCTTCTTCAGTTGGGACAACCAGGAGGACTACGAGTCCGGCGGCACCACCGTCCGCCAGGGCGCCCTGACGGGGCGCATGACTGCCCGGCTCGTGGAAGAAGTGGCCCCGGGCGTGTACCGCATCGAGGGCACCCGGGAGGTCTCGGTCAACGAGGAGAACCAGCGGATGATCCTGACCGGGCTGGTCCGAGTATCGGACATCACCTCGGCCAACACCATCCGCTCCGACCAGGTGGCCGACGCCGCCATCAGCTACTCGGGCATCGGCCCCATCGCCAAGAAGAACAAGCCGGGGCTGCTCACCCGGCTCGTGAACTTCCTGTTCTAGCCGCGAGAGGAGAAGACCATGAGCTTCATTCGAATCGCGGTCCCGGCCCTAGTACTACTGGCGCTGCCCTGGGCCGCCGTGGCCGACGGGGGAGCCTACGGCGTTCCGGGCGTGCCCCAGGACCGAGCCCCCCGCACCACCCCCGGGCTCAGCAGCGAGTGGGGCGATGCCAGCGATCCCCTACTGGCCTCCTACGGGACCCCCGGCGGATCGACGCGGCTGAAGGACATCTCCCGCGTCCAGAGCGTGCGAGGCAACCAGCTCATCGGCTACAGCCTGGTTGTCGGCCTTGCGGGCACGGGCGACGGGCAGCAGACGAGCTTCCCCATCGCCTCCCTCAGGAGCATGCTCAAGCAGTTCGGAATCAACCCCGAGGCCGACAACATCCGGGTCGACAACATCGCCGCCGTGGTGGTGACGGCCGATCTGCCGCCCTTCGCCAAGCCCGGCGACACCATCGATGTGACGGTATCCTCCATCGGTGACGCCGACAGCCTCCAGGGCGGCGTGCTCCTTCAGACGCCCCTCCAGGGCGCCGATGGCGAGGTCTACGCCGTCGCCCAGGGCGAGATGTCCATCGGCGGCTACAACGAGACGGGCGCCGGGGGCGGACAGGTCCGCCTGAACCACCCCACCGTGGGCATGATCCCCAACGGCGCCTATGTGGAGCGCGAGGTGCCCACCAGCATCGCCGAGGGCAATAGCGTCTTCGTAACCCTCTTCGAGGCCGACTTCACCACGGCATCCCGAGCGGCGAAGGCCATCAACGAAGAAATGGACGATGTCCATGCCGCCGCCGTCGACGCCGCCACCATCAAGGTCTCGGCCAACAACACGTCGGCCTACGGCATCGTCGATCTGGTGGCCGAGCTGGAGAACGTGCGCCTCGATCCCGATAACCGGGCCCGCGTGGTCATCAACGAGCGCACGGGAGACATCGCCATGACGGGCCAGGTGCGTGTCATGCCCGGTGCCGTGAGCCACGGCTCGCTGCAGGTGGAGATCCGGCCCGAGCCAGTGGTGGTGCAGCCGCCGCCTCTCTCCAGCGGAGCGACGGTGGTCCTCCCCAACGCCACGCCCCAGGTAACGGAGACGGGCGGTCCCTTCATGGCCGTCGGCGGCACTAGCACCATCGATGACGTCATCGCCTCCCTGAATGCCCTCGGGGCCCAGACGCGAGACATGATCGCCATTCTCCAGGCCATGAAGGCCGCGGGCCTTCTGCTGGCCGATGTGGAGGTCCGGTAGCATGGAGCTGCAAGGCCCCATCAGTGTGGACATCCTGGGCGCTCGGAACGGGCTAGGCACCATGGGCCGCACCCCGACGGGCACGGTCACGGCCCGGGGCGCCGCCCTCAATGACATGAAGGCGGGCCTGAAGGGTGTCGGCAACGACCGCGAGGGCCTGAAGCGCGCGGCCCAGGAGTTCGAGTCCTTCCTGCTCTTCCAGCTCATCAAAGAGATGCGCAAGACCGTCCCCAAGAACGAGCTGTTCCACGGCGGCCAGGCCGAGGACATGTTCCAGAGCTTCCTGGACATGGAGATGGCCCGGGAGCTGGCGGAGACGGGGCAGCTCGGTCTCGCCGACATGCTGTACGAGGACATGAAGCACCTGGTTCCCGAGGCCGCGCCGGCGACCGAGGCGAGGGCGGAGCGGGCGTACGATGCCGGCTCCCGGCCCCTGCCCGACCTCTTCGGCGAGCCCGTAGAGGACGTGCGGGCGTGAGTTTGGCAGATTTTCGGATCAGGGCTAAAGATATGAAAGGCACCGGCCGATACATATGGTGGAAGTCAAGCATGGATGCGCTCCCAGTGGGGGCGCGGTGGATCTGCTCGGATGTCGGAGACATCCGCGATCAATGGTCTCCTCGAAAGGGGGACGCGGCTGATGTTGGTCACCAACCAGAACTTGCAGGAAGTCCTGCAGTCGTACGCCCGCACAACTCAAGTGCAGGGCGAGCGGCCCGAGAGCGCTTCACCCGGCCGTGCCGCCGCGGCGTCCCGGCGGGATGCCGTCCAGCTCTCAGCGGGCACCGTGGAGCTACAGAAGGCACTGGCCGTCCTGCAGGCTTCGCCCGAGGTGCGGCAGGACCTGGTCAACGCCCTGCGCCGCGACATCCAGTCGGGCAGCTTTCAGGTCGACGTGAACCAGATCGCCAGCCAGCTAGCACTCGTAGTCTAGTCGCGCGGGGCCGCGCTCGGGTCCGCGCCGCCATCCTATCCAATCCAGCATTTCATCGCGCCCGAAGTCCCCTCGGACTTCGGGCGCTGTGCGTCTCACGGGGGACGTGGGAGGAGCTCCAATGACCGAGCTATTCGACCGACTTGCCGAAGTCTTGACCGCCGAGGAGGCAGTGCTCCAATCGCTGGTGGCCTCGGCGGAGAGGGAGACCAGCGCTCTCGTCGAGGGCGATCACGACGGCTTCCTGGAGTGTGTGCGCGAGCAGGAGGGTCTGCTGGCGCGCATGCAGGACCTGGAGCGCCACCGGGCCGAGGGCTCCATCGCCTTGGCCGATGCCATGGGCGCGTCGCGCAATGCGCCCCTTCTGGGCCTGTGCGACGGCCTGCCCGACGAGCTGGCGGAGCGGGGCCGAGGGCTCCATGACCGCATCCAGGGACTGACCATCAAGCTGTCCCATGCCAACCGGGAGAACGATGTGCTGATCCGTCAGGCGCTGCACCAGACCCAGCACACCATCGCTCTCCTAACAGGCATCGCGGAGCAGCGGGCTCAGAATGAGAGCTACGCGCCCGTGAGCCAGGGCCGGGCGGCGAGCAATGCCGCGGTCCTCGACAAACGGGCCTAGGGGAGCGACTCCCCGGCCCGGGGAAGTGGGTGCCCACGGTGAGATCCACCTTCTTCGGCATAGAGCTAGGCAAGCGCGGCCTGATGACCCATCAGGCCGGCACGGACATCACGGGTCATAACGTCACCAACGCGACCACGCCGGGCTTCTCGCGGCAGTCGCCGACCATCGTCAGCACCAGCCCGCTATGGATGCCGGGGGTGAACCCGGTCGGCGTGGCTGCCCAGCTCGGCACGGGATCGGCGGCCATCGAGGTCAGGCGCGCCGAGAACCTGCTGCTGAATGTGCAGATCCGCACCAACCTGGCCCTGGAGGGCCGGATCACCCAGTTCGAGTCGGCCTACACCCAGATCGAGAACATCTTCGTCCAGCCCGACGAGGGCGGGCTGGATGTGCTGCTCACCAACTTCTTCGCATCCTGGCAAGCACTGTCGCTCGCGCCCGAAGAGGACGCGAACCGGGTTGCCGTTCGCCAGGCAGCGGAGACCATCATCCGGGAGTTCCACCGGATCACCGACACCCTCAATCAGTACCGGGAGCTGGTCAACGATTCGGTCCTGAGAGAGGTGGACCGGGTCAACGAGATCGCGGAGCAGATCGCCAAGCTCAATAACGAGATCGCCCGGGTGGTCGGTACAGGGCAGACCCCGAACGACCTGATGGACCAGCGCGACCGCTACCTGGATGAGCTGGCCTCCCTGGTGCCGGTGCAGGTGAAGCGCCGGTTCAACGAGTCCACCATCATCACGGTGGAGGGCCGCGTTCTCGTCGAGGACCAAGAAGTCCGCCCCCTGCTCGCCAAACGGAACTGGGAAAACACGGGCTTCTACGATGTGCTGTGGTCCGATCGCCCGAGTGTGGCCGTGGAGCCCGACACGGGCGCCATCGGTGCGCTTCAGTACACCCGCGACCAGCTCGTGCCCGCCTTCCAGGCGGAGCTGGACTTGCTGGCAAGCACTCTCATCGAGGAGGTCAATGCCGTCCACACGCGCACCGTGGACGGGGTACCCGTGGGCTACGGTCTAGACGGCCTCACGGGCCGCGACTTCTTCGTGGGGTCCGACGCGGGCAGCATCGATCTGAGTGATCCCATCAAGCGATCGACGCGGACGATCCAGGCGGCGGAGGAGCCGGTGGCGGGCGACGGACTCAACGCCCTGGCTATCGCCGAGCTGCGGTGGTCCCGGCCTCTGGGCGCCGGCACCCTGACCTTCGACGGCTACTTCCAGGCCGTCATGGCGGATCTGGGCGCGGCCAGCGACTCCATCAACCGCTCCCTGGAGACCCAGACCAAGCTCATGACCCAGCTCGAGGGGCTCAAGGAGCAAGAGGTGGGCGTGAACCTGGATGAGGAGTTCATCAACCTCATCCGCTATGAGCAGGGATACAACGCCGCGGGACGCCTGGTGAGCACCGTGGACGACATGCTGGACCGGCTCATCAACGGCACCGGCCGAGTGGGCCTATAGCGAGGATGATGCGGGCCGCTCCATGAGGGGGCGCCCGAGCGGGACGGCCGACGGCAAGCAAGGGGAGGGACTCCCATGAGGATTCGCGTCACCCAGGAGCTAATGACCAGCACGGTCAAGCGCAACCTGGGGACATCCATCGAAGCGCTATTCAAGATGCAGGACCAGATCGCCACCCAGCGCCGGCTCGCCCGGCCCTCGGACGATGCCGTGGACTTCGCCTTCGCGCTGAACATGCGCGACGCCCTATCGGTAGCGACCCGGTACGAGCGGAACAGCGAAGAGACCCGCGATTGGCTGGCCGTTACCGAGACCGCCGTAACCTCGGCGGGGGAGATGCTGCAGCACCTCCGCACCCGCATCGTCCAGGCAGCCAACGACACCCTCACCGGTGAGGAGCGGGACGATCTTTCCAAGGAAGTGAATGAGCTGCTGGAGGAGATGGTCTCCCTGGCCAACTCCGACAACGCCGGCCGCTTCATCTTCGCGGGTCACGAGACCCTGCGCCCGCCCCTCGAGGTCAACCGCCGGGACGACGGCGCCATCGAGTCGGTCTACTACCGGGGCGACGATGGTCGGATGCTCCGGGAGATCATGACCGCCGACGTCATCGCGGCCAATGTGACCGGACGGGAGCTGTTCCTGGAGTCGGCCCACCGGGTTACCAGCCGTGAGGGCACGCCGGTCTTCGACGATCCCGCGGGCCTCATCGGCGACGCCGTGACCCAGCCCCAGTTCGTGCCGGCCTTCACCGATCAGATGATCTCCATCAACGGCCGGGCCATCCCCGTGCTGGCCAACGAGACCGTCAACCAGCTCGCCCGCCGAATCTCCAGGGACCCCCTGGCCCAGGTAACGGCCTCGGTGGAGCAGACGCCCACGGGCGTAGTGCCGCCGGGCTACCGCCTCGTCTACAACCACGACAACGCCAACGAGGCCATCGCCTTCGATTGGGTCAGCATCGACGAGGCGACCGCCTTGGGCACCTGGGGTCCGGGCACCCTGTACATCAACGACCACGAGATCACCATCGCGGGGGCCGATTACGCCACCGTGGCGGGGGAGATCAACACCCAGCTCGCCGCCCTGGGCGTGACCGACATCACCGCCGAGGTGGACATGCAGACCGTTCCGGGCCTGACCTTCATGCGGATCGTGGGGCCCTCGGGGGAGCAGGTCGAGGTGACCGACGGCACCTCGGGCTTCGTGGCCGCGGCCACGGCTGGCGGGACGTTCCTGCAGCGAACGGGGATCGTGAACGGTACGAACCACATCGTCGCCGATCAAGAGGGCCCGTACAACATCTTCGAGACCCTAATCCAGCTCAGGAACGACCTGGAGGCGGGGGATGACGCGTACTTCCTGCCGCCCGCCGAGCTCGTTGGCGCCGGCACGGTGGTCGATGTGGACAACACGTCGGGCTTCATCTCCGGCCAGTTCCAGATCACCACCGACGCCGCGGGCAATGTGGCGGTGGACTATGGCGCGACGCCCCCCGCGGCCGGGGTCTTCTTCGATCCCACCTACCTGGCCGAGCCGGCGAACGAGACCCAGCAGCGGCAGCTCGACATCCTGAACCGGGTTCGGGTGGAGAGCACGACCATCATCGCCGACCCCAATGTTGACCTGAGCGATCCCTTCCATATCAACGCAACGCCGCCACCCGGCTGGACGGCGGCGAATGTGCCTACCACGGGGACCTTCTCGGTGAACGGCGAGGTCTTCACCTACGATGGCACCCAGTCCCTCAACGAGCTAGCCACCCTCATCTCCGGCAATCCGAACATCAATGTGACGGCGGCGGTGACGTCCCAGGGGCACTTCGTGGTAGTCGACGACGACGGCAATCCGGTGGACATCCAGAACGGCACGAGCGATGTCATGGAGCGGCTGGGCATGACGGAGCCCGGTGGCGCCGAGACCAAGGCCATCGCTCTACAGCGCGATTCCCTCTCGGCCTTCGGGCTGAGCCTCAACGTGGGTGCCGCCGTGGCGGGCACGCAGATCGTCTCCGTTGGCCCAC
>WJIW01000409.1 GCA_014730065.1 Armatimonadia bacterium
CCTTGATGCCCACGAAGGCGATCTTGGAGCCATCGGGGCTCACGCGGGCATTGCGGACGAAATCCACGCCAAGGTCCACGGTGGTGGAGTGACTGTCCACGGGCACATGGGTCTCCAGGTAGGGCTCGTAGTACTCGCCGACGTACTCCTTCCACTCCCGGTAGAAGTCGTCGTAGCCCATGTCGAAGACGTCGCGCACGGCCCAGTGGAAGTAGGGCACGTCCTGATACTCGTCCAGGACCCTGGAGAGGGCGTCTCGGCCTTCCAACTCGGCCATGTACGCCACCATGGACTGGCCGGCGGCGTACTTCAGCCACAGATCGATGAGCGTCCGATCGGCCTCGGTGTCCAGGGCGGCGAGCGGCGGCAGGTTGTCCTCAAGCACCGCCGACCGCAGCACCGAGTATCCGAGCTGGGAGTAGCGGTTGGCCTCGCTCTCGGCCAGGCCCTCGTAGACCCAGCCGGGCAGCATGGGTGCGGTGAACCACTCCCAGAAGGACGGCAGCGGGCCGCCTCTGAGCTTGTAGTACGTGCAGACGTGGGCGAACTCGTGGACAACTAGGTTCAGCCATGTCGCCTTGTCGAGCCGGGCGTCGTTTATGGTGTTCCCGACGAGGAAGATGGAGTGCTTGAGCTGGGCGGCGAACTCCCGAGTCTGGGTCGTGTAGTCGGCGATGATGATGGGGGTTGCCGAGGTCGGGTAGGCGCCGACGGACTCGCACACCTTCTCGTAGTTCCCCTCGGCGATGGTGGCGACCAGCTCGGCAGTGTTCTCCAACCCATCGTGGTAGATGACCCGGAAGTGAGGGGTCTTCAGCTCATGCCAGGCGAGGTCCGGGTGGTTGAACCCATCTGGCAGACTGGCATACGCCCAAGAGGCCAGCGCGATAGTGAGCGCGCTGGCCAGAGTAGCCACACGTCGTCCGAACATGGTACCCTCCCTCTCGCGGACCTGCTCGGCGGTCTGCACATCCCATTGGGGATGATGTTCGGTCCGCGCCGCGTCGTCCCTTGTGCCGCGAGAGAGTCGCGGCCGCGGAATATCCGGCTGATGGGCGCGGAGGACTCTGGACCGTCCCGGCCGTAACCAACAGGCGGATCTTCGTTCGAACCACCTTCCGGAGGGCTGGGAGATGACCGACACCCGAATCGACGACCCTATCGAGAACGGCCCGAGCCACGATGAGACCATCCTGGATGTCATCGCTCGATGGATGCACGCCCTCTGGACCTGGCTCGGACACACCGGGCGCCGGATCGGCCGGTGGATCAAGAAGCGGGCCCGGATCGCCTGGGTCGAGCGCGAGGTGCTGATGACCCGGCGCCAGCGCGCCCAAGCCCTCCAGGCGCTGGGCGAGAGCGTCTACAAGACCTTCCGCGACGAGGTCTCAGGCCGGCCCGAGCTGATGGTGCAAGTGGACCAGATCCAGACCCTGGAGCTGGACCTGGCGCGACAGCGACGCCTGCTGGACAAGATCGAGCGCGAAGAGCTCGGCTAGCTACAGGCGACCGACCATCCGATACGCATCCTGCCCATTTCTGTAGTACCGCCGGACGACGTGCGAGACCCGCATGCCGTTTCGCTTGTACAAGGCCAGGGCGCGCGCGTTGGTGACATCGACGTGGAGCCGAACCTGTCGCATCCCGCATTCTCGCAGATGGTCGAAGCTCGCGGTCAGTAGACGCTGGCCCAGACCGCGCCGCTGGTGGTCGGGGCGCACGCCGATGAGCACGATCTCCCCCACTCGGCTGAAGAGCGACCAGGGGAACCCCGGTGCCGTGGCGATGGAGAAGCCAGCGATCTCACTCCCGATCCGGGCCACCAGGAACCCCTCCCGGGCTCGGCGACGGTACTCCTTCAGGGTGTCCAGGGTGTACGGCAGATCGAAGCACGCACGCGTAACCGCATGGACCACCGCCAGCTCGCCGCGCGCCAGCCGGGCGATCTCTACCTCCACGCTCTGGGCTGATCTGGCCACCATCTCCAAGCTCCCGTGCGGATGTCGATAAGCTCCATCTTCGCCCGCCGACGCCCCAGTCCTACCCGGCAGTCGGTGGCCGAGTCTGCTTGACCTGGGCCGCATGACACTGTAATATCGCAATAATTCGATATTAGGATGGCCCCATGAATGCCAAAGAGCTAGCCGACGTGTTCGACGCTCTGGGCAGCGAGCTGCGACTAAGGATCATCGAGCTTGTGGCCGGGCACAAGGAGATGTGCATCTGCGAGCTAGTCGATGCCCTGGATATGAGCCAGGCCAACGTCTCCAGGCATGTCCGGGTCCTGCGAAGTGCGGGCATCCTACAGAGCCGCAAAATGGGCGTGCTGGTGATCCACCGTGTTGACCCCGAGCGCATCGCGCACGCGTCCTCGGCGTTGGGCGAGCGGATCGCGGAGCTGCACCATCGATCAGCCGGCGAAGACGTAGAGGCGCGGCTGGCGAGTCGATGCCAGGTGGAGGCTTCGTGACCACCGCCGCCTATTCCCCTGGAGGCCCAGTATGACCCAAGCCGTCGCGCGGAGGCTGTCCGTCCTCGACCGGTACCTGACTGGCTGGATCTTCGCGGCCATGGCCGTTGGGGTGGGGCTGGGATGGCTCGCGCCCCGTGCCGTCGAGTCGTTGAACCAGGCCACCCAGGTGGGCACAACGTCCATCCCTATCGCCATCGGCCTGATCTTGATGATGTACCCGCCCCTTGCCAAGGTGCGTTACGAGGAGATCGGGCGGGTGTTCCGGGATGTCCGGGTTCTCGCGTTGTCCCTGGCCCAGAACTGGCTCATCGGCCCGGTGCTCATGTTCGCCCTGGCCGTCCTGTTCCTGCGGGGGTACCCCGAGTACATGGTCGGGCTCATCATGATCGGCCTGGCTCGGTGCATCGCCATGGTCATCGTATGGAACGATCTAGCCGACGGTGACCGGGAGTACGCCGCTGGTTTGGTGGCCTTCAACTCGATCTTCCAGGTGCTCTTCTACTCGGTCTACGCCTATGTGTTCGTGACCGTACTGCCATCGGCGCTGGGCCTGGAGGGCGCCGTCGTCGAGATCACGATGGCCGAGATCGCCCAGAGCGTGTTCATCTATCTTGGGATCCCCTTCCTAGCGGGAATGGCGACTCGGTTCACCCTCGTGCGCGCGAGAGGTCGCGAGTGGTACGAGTCGGAGTTCATCCCCAGGGTCAGCCCGATCACCCTTATCGCTCTGCTGTTCACCATTGTCGTGATGTTCTCGCTCAAGGGCGAGCATATCGTCGCCCTGCCCATGGACGTGGTTCGGATCGCCATTCCGCTGCTGATCTACTTCGTCGCGATGTTCCTGATCTCGTTCTGGATGGCGGGCCGGGCCGGAGCGGGCTACGAGAAGGGCGCAACAATCGCCTTCACGGCGGCGAGCAACAACTTCGAGCTGGCCATCGCCGTGGCGGTCGCCGTCTTCGGGATCGAGTCGGGCGCAGCCTTTGCCGCGGTGATCGGCCCCCTGGTGGAGGTGCCGGTTCTCATCGGTCTGGTGAACGTGGCCCTGTGGATCCGGCGGCGGTATTTTCCAGACAGCACTGTAGAGGTAGGACCAACGAGACTCGCGGAGGGAGCCGACTCATGAACTGCTATGACTGCACCGTAGCCAGCACCACGTCAGCGGCTGTGGCCGTCTGTATGGAGTGCGGCAGGGGCGTGTGTATGGACCATGCTTCTGTCATCAAGGTGCCGGCGTTTTACGAGGTATCGGCTGGTATGGCCCCCGTCAGGCGGAGATGCAGGTTGGATCGTAGACGTGTGCACTGCGGCGAGTGCCAGGCTGCGGTCGACTGCTGTGACTCCACCGGGGGCTAGCCGCAGAGATGGATGACGAGATGACAAACAACAAGCCGCGCGTACTCTTCCTGTGTACCGGTAACTCCTGCCGAAGCCAGATGGCCGAGGGCTGGGCAAAGCACCTGAGGGAGGGCGACCTGGACGCCTACTCGGCCGGCATCGTGGCCCATGGCCAGAACCCCAACGCGATTCAGGTCATGTCCGAAGCCGGGGTCGATATCTCGGGCCAGGACTCCAAGACTCTTCAGTCTCTACTCGATCAGGGCATCGAGTTCGATGTGGTCTATACCGTCTGTGGCCACGCCGACGAGAACTGTCCCGTGTTCCCGGGTCGCACCCGAGTCGTCCATCAGGGTTTCGACGACCCGCCCAAGCTGGCCGCCGATGCCGCCACCGAGGACGAGGCCCTCGACCACTACCGCAGGGTGCGGGACGAGATCCGGGCGTTCGTGGAGTCGCTTCCCGCGCCCGCGTCACCGGATGCGGGTCGATAGGAGTCATGCCAGTGTCCGAAGAGACGGGAAACGCTCCTCAATCACATGGTCTCGCGGCAATCGCTCGCGCCCATCCGCTAGCGAGTCGTATCGCCCTGCTGGTGGCAGCCCTCGGCGCATGGGCCGTTGCCTACGTCGGCCTGCTACCGATGTCGGAGTGGCTCGTCTACGACCTGATTGGCCTCGCCAGGGAGTCGCATCTGAGCGAGTCCCTTGCCTTCTTCGTGTTCGAGGTGCCCAAGGTGCTGCTTCTGCTCGCCCTGGTCATCTACGGCGTCGGGGTTATCCGCACGTTCTTCACGCCCGAGAGGACCCGTCGCCTGCTGGCCGGCCGGCGGCAGGTGGTAGGCAACGTCTTCGCGGCCGGTCTCGGGGTCGTCACCCCCTTCTGCTCGTGCAGCGCGGTCCCGCTGTTCATCGGCTTCGTCGAGGCCGGCGTGCCACTGGGCGTGACGCTGTCCTTCCTGATCGCCGCGCCCATGGTGAACGAGGTCGCCGCCGTTCTGCTGTTCGGCATGGTCGGTCCCAAGGTCGCGCTGACCTACATAGGACTTGGCCTGGGGGTGGCCATCGTCTCCGGATGGGTAATCGGCCGGCTGAAGATGGAGAGCCATGTGGAGGACTGGGTCTGGGAAGTCCAGGGCGCCGGCGAAAACGAGGTCGAGGGCGGCATGACCCTGGTCGAGCGACTCGATGCCGGGTGGGCTTCGCTGAAGGAGATCATGAAGAAGGTCTCCCTCTACGTGGTCATCGCGGTCGGCGTGGGCGCGGGCATCCATGGATACGTCCCAGACAACTGGCTCGCGGGGATCATGGGCGAGGCGGCATGGTGGTCGGTACCGGTAGCCGTGGTGCTGGGTGTTCCCATGTACTCCAACGCCGCGGGCGTGGTTCCGATCATCCAGGCCCTGACAGAGAAGGGGGCCTCCCTGGGGACGGCGCTGGCCTTCATGATGTCGGTCATCGCCCTATCCCTTCCCGAGGCCATCATCCTGCGCAAGGTGCTGAAGCCCCGCCTCATCGTGACCTTCATGGCCATCGTGGCGGCCGGCATCGTGCTGGTGGGCTACCTCTTCAATGCGATTTGGTGAACGACGGAAGGAGAGCGATGACGATGGTCAAAATCCAGGTCTTGGGTGGCGGATGCGCCAAGTGCCAGACCCTGGCCGAGAACGCCGAGAATGCCCTATCGCAGGCCGGCGTGGAGGGCCAGGTGGAGAAGGTCACGGACATCCAAGAGATAATGTCATACAAAGTGATGAGCACACCTGCCCTCGCCATCGACGGCGAGGTCAAGGTGGCCGGCAAGGTCCCCTCGGCTGACGAGATCGCTGAGATGCTCGGCTAGCGGGCAGCGGGGACATATGGGAGCAGGTCATGTCCGAGGTGCGGCCCAGTGTACGAGCAGGCGTGATCGCGGCCACCATCCTGGCCTTTGCCGTGGTCGTCGTGGCGGCCAGGACGGGCACGGGGCAGGAAGCGGACGGCAGCCAGGGCGCCGACGGACCGACGGGTGCCAACTTGCCCAAGCTGGTCGATCTGGGCTCCACCGAGTGCATTCCGTGCAAGAAGATGGCTCCCATCCTCGAGGACCTGGAGCAAGAGTACGCCGACGTCTTCCAGGTCCAGTTCATCGACATCTACGAGGACCCCGAGGCGGCCGAGCCGTATGGCGTATCGATCATCCCCACCCAGGTCTTCCTCAGTGCCGACGGACAGGAGCTGACCCGGCATACGGGGTTTCTGGGCAGAGCCGAGATCCTGGCCACCTGGCGTGAGTTCGGGGTGGCCGTGCCGGCGGACGGATCCCCGCCCGATGAGACTGCCGGATCCGGTGGGTTCTCCGCCCTGGCCGAGGCCGTGGAGGGCGCCCCGGTCATCGCGCTGGGGGCTGCCCTGCTATGGGGGATCCTCAGCATCGTGCTCAGCCCGTGCCATCTGGCGAGCATTCCCTTGATCGTTGGCTACATCGATGACCAGGGGCGCACGTCCATGCGTCACGCCTTCACCCTCTCGCTGCTCTTCGGCCTCGGGATCCTGGTGACCATAGCCGCCATCGGTGTGGGCACCGCGGCCATGGGGCGACTGGTCGGCGATGTGGGAGCCTGGGGCACCTACGTCGCGGCGGCTGTGCTGATCCTGGTGGGGCTGTATCTCATGGACGTCGTGTCCGTGGAGCTGCCGCGGGCGGGGGCGGACAGGCTCCGGCGGCGCGGCTTGCTGGCCGCCTTCGCCATCGGGCTGCTGTTCGGTCTGGCCCTGGGCCCATGTACCTTCGCCTACATGGCGCCCATGCTGACTGTGACCTTGGGCACGGCCCACCAGGCCCCGCTGTACGGCGCTGCACTGCTCCTGGCGTACGGAGTGGGGCATTGCGGGGTCATCGTGGCCGCGGGGACGTCGACGGAGCTGGTGCAGCGGTGGCTGGACTGGAACAGCGCGTCCCGGGGAGCCACGATCCTCAAGCGCGTCTGCGGCATCTTGGTCATTCTCGCCGCCCTGTATCTGATCTGGACGGGAACCTAGGAGACTGGACTTGACGCGGCTACCGGCCCGGCGAATACTACACAGGTCGATAGTAAAGGTGTGAACTAATTTCGGCCTCAGGCGTCCAAGCTCTTCTGTGGGAGATCTGAGGAGGAATTGTCTGGCCATGGGGCCACCTATATCCGATACTCCTGGCGACTAGGGTGGCAGAAGCGGGCGAGGCGACAAGGCCCCGCTCACCCATGCATGGCGCGCCAGGCGCCGCTGTGGAGGTTTTCGCCCAAAATGGTACTCCGTGTGCCTGCTCTTCTGCTGGCTCAGTTGGTAATCTCGGGCGCGGTCTGCCTGCTGGCATCGTGTGCCGGCTCCCCTGGCCTGCCCTACGACGTCCAGCCCCTGGGTACGGGTCTGACAGTGGTACCCGCCGAGGGGGCCGCGTCGCCGCCCTCGCTGGAGGTTCTGGCCGAGCGAACCGCCGACTACCGCGGCGAGGACCGCACGCTGATCTACGGCGTGTCCGGACGCTTCGCCGAGATCGTCAACTCCTCGGGCCAGCGGATAGCGGGCCCGGGCATCGCAGCCATCATCTACGCCGACGCTGGCCGCGATCGCGTGCTAAGGGTCGTTCTATTCGAGGACCCCGGGCCGGACTCCCCTACCCCAACTCTCACCGCCAAGGCCATCGAAGAGGACCTCTTCGAGCTAGAGGATGACGAGCTGCCCCGGCCGCCACGGGTCATCGTGACGGTCGCCGGGCTCCATGCTGGCGTCGATGCGGGCCCCGCGGGGACCATCGAGGGGGATGTGTTCACCGGCGGCGTGGTCTTCATGGACTTGGAGGGCCCCGGTCCCATCAACGTGGTCGCCTTCCAGGGCGAAGCCAGCGACAGCCCCCTGGACTTCGAAGAGGTCACCGCCGATTCCAAGGGGACCCGAGCCACGGTCAATGCCGCCGGGCACGTGGTCTCCACGTCGGACTTGCTCGGCCTGTCTCGGGTCGCCGAGGGGCGCGCGCTTAGGCTCCAGCTCGGCCTGTACGCCGGCACCGTGGAGGAGCTCAGTCTCGCTCCGGCCCCGGCCCCCAGCGAGTAGCTTAGAATCTGTGCGACCCGGCGCCCGACGTAGTCCGTTGGGCCCGGGATACGGCTCGTAAGGAGACGGCTTTCCCATGGTGATACGCGTGGCCATGCTCGTCGGAGTGCTACTGATCGGATCCCTGGCTTGGGCTCAGGAGGCGGCGCCGCCTACGGGCGATGATACCAACCTCCCCGAGGAGCCCACCAGCGGCGATGACATGCCGCCGCCGGGCACAGTCGAGGTGTCCTTCGCTGACGACGGCCTTCATCTCTTCTGTCTCAACGCCGACGCCCATGAGGTCTTCGCGCGGATCGGCGTCGCCGCCGGCCTGCGAGTGATGGTCAACGACACGGTGAACGACCGGATCACAGCCAACTTCGTCGGTCTCCCACCCCATGACGCCCTATCGCGGATCACCGCCGCATACGGTCTCTCCATGGCGGACGTGGGCGGGGTCATCATGATCTCCGAGGGGGTGCCCAACGGGCCCGCCTCGTACCTGGCCAGCGAGATCGCCACCGTTCCGACCCAATACGTCCCCGCCGACCGGGTCAAGACCCTGATGCCTACCTTCCTCCAGAACCATATCAAGATGAACCGG
This sequence comes from Armatimonadia bacterium, assembly GCA_014730065.1. Lineage (GTDB taxonomy): Bacteria > Armatimonadota > Zipacnadia > UBA1398 > UBA1398 > UBA1398. Next base: position 8,471 of record WJIW01000409.1, read on the forward strand.
GAGCAGAACGCGGTAGTCCTGTCCGCTCCCAGCAACGTCATCGAGAAGTTCCGCCGGGACATCCAGCAGCTCGATGTGCCGGCCGAGCAGATCATGATCGAGGTCTTCATGGTCGAGCTGACCGACTCCACCATGGACGATCTCGGCGTGGAGCTGTCGTACTCCGACGGCGGCACGGGGCTGGGCAGCAACTCCAATGACGGCTCGCTGACCTACCACGGCGTCGCCTGGCTCCCCACCAGCTTCGGCGCGAGCCTCACCGCCCTGGCCTCCGACTCCCGTGCCAAGATCCGCGCCCGGCCGCGCATCGCCACCGTATCGGGCCAGCGTGCGGAGATCTTCATCGGCATCGAGCGGTTCCTGGACAAGACGGTCCGAAGGCTCGGGCAGTCGGGCGGCGAGCAGACCTCCATCGATGCTGGCGTCCGGCTCCGGCTTCGTCCCTACAGCGGAACGGGCGACATCATCATCGTGGACATCGATGAGGCCGAGATCTCGACCCTGTCGGCCCCCGATCCCGTGACCGGTCTGCCCAACCGCACCGCTCGGACGGCGGAGACCAGCGTGCGCGTCGCCGACGGCCAGACCATCATCCTGGGTGGGCTCGTCCAGACCGAGTCGCGAGAAGACGAGGGCGGCATACCGATTCTCAGGGACATCCCCGTCATCGGCAAGCTGTTCGAGAAGACCCGCACCGAGGAGATCGAGACCGAGCTGGTCATCTTCATCACCCCCAGGAAGCTGACCCGCACCGGCCACCTTCCGCCCCAGGAAGAGGCGGACATCGGCGAGCGATTCGACGTCGACCTGAGCGAGCGGAACGGCGACGCCGGCCCCGCCGCCGCCGACCGCCCCCACCAGCCCCAGGGCGAGGAGGAGTAGCTCCCGCCCCATGGGCCGTTCCCCACGCCATAATCACCGATTCGCCGTGCTGGCGGGAGCCCTCTGGCTCCTGGCCGGATCGCCGTGTGCGTGGGCCCAGGACGAGGAGTATGATCCCGATGACATCGTTCCGGTCAACCTGGTGTCCGCTCGGGTCGAGCAGCTCCATAACGCCGTGCGGATCACCTTGCAGGCCGACGGCACGCTCGATACGGGACTGCCTGAGGAGTACTACGACATCCTGGAGTCGAGGGTCACCGACGACGTCATGACTCGCACGATCGACGAGGTGCCCTTCCATCTGACGAACGCCCGCTCGCGCATCGGTAGCTTCGTCGACGTCTCCACCTACCCGGTGAGCCACATTCTGATCACGCCCCTGGGCACGGGCAACCGGGGCATCGGCCAGGAGTGCCGCCTCGTGCTCTACCGGCCGGGCGGCGTGGTTGACAGCGACATGATGGAGTATCTCCGCGCCCTGGATTCGCCCGCGTACCGATGGCGCTGGATGGGTGTGAACATCCACATCGACATCCGGTTGTCGCAGGACGAGCGTGCCGTGGTCATCACTGTGAACAGCGATCAGTACATCGATCCGGAAGCGCAGCTCCAGTACCACCAGCCGGGACCCGACGATGAACAGCATCTGGCCATCGGCGAAACGGGCGATCGGTACACCCTGGAGGCCATCAACGTGCCGGTGAGCCGGGTGCTCGAGGAGCTGGGTCGGTGCTGCGGGCGGCCATTGGCGCTTTCCATCGAGCGGGAGCGATGGGTCACCACGTACATGCCCATGGCTACCGTCGATGAGATCGTCGAGGCGCTGTGTGCTGGGTATGAGCTGAGCGTGGTCGAAGGACCGGCCGGAGGTATGGTCATCAGCGAGGCCAAGCCAGTGGACGTTCAGAGCTACAACTCGAACGAGTCCGCGATGATCCGCTGCCTGAACATCAGCGCCAAAGATGCCGTCAACATGCTGCCCTACTCGCTACTGCCGTACATTCGCATCGATGTGGACAACAATGCCATCGTCGTCACCGGCTCGCGAGCGCTAGCCGACAAGATCCGGGCAGACGTCGCTACCTTCGACGTGGCCCCGCCCATGGTGCAGATCGAGGCCGAGGTGATCGCCCTGGCCAACTTCAGAGGCCGGGCGTATGTGTCCGAGGCCTGGCACACCAGTGGGAACGACTCGGTGCTCGCCCTCTTCCCTGACTCGCTGCGGTTTGGGAGCGGGGAGTCGGTCGGCGATCCTGAGGACGCTCTGTTCCCCGGGATGATGATGTTCCCCCGGGAGACCCCCATCGGCGGGTGGAGCGCGGCGCTGGCGGCCATACGGGCCACGGGCGCCAGCACGACCATCGCCCGTCCCCGCATCACCGTGCAGAACGGCCACCGGGGCGACCTATTCGTGGGGATCCGCCAGTTCATCCAGCGGGAGCGCACTCGGCGGAGCTTCGCCGGCTTGCAAGAGATCGGCAGTGGCATCCGTCTCACGGTGACTCCTCTGGCGGGTAGCGAGGGCGAGATCACCCTGCGCGTGGAGCTCAGTGTCTCCAACTTCGTTGAGATCGCCGACGGCCTGGACGTGCCCAGCTCGGCGACCCGGCAGATGGAGGGCACGCTTCGCATCAGGGACGGAGACAGCGTCATCATCGGTGGCCTGTTCCAGAGCATCGAGGCCAACGCCGAGCTGGGCCTGCCCGGCCTTCAGGAAGTGGAGCTGCTCCGCAAGCTTCTCGGCACCGATTCCGAATCGGGCACCTACGATGACGTCGTGTACGTACTGACCGCCCGCCTGGTCGACGGCGGGCCGACGAATTCAGAGAGTCTTGTCCTCCTGGGAGGAGATCCAATTGAGCCCACGGCTCCGAGTGACCACCGCCCTTCTGCTGCTGATTTCGTGCGTTCCGTGCGCACGGGCAGCCGTCTGGGCGAACATCAAGACGGTTGACACCACGGTCCTGAACAACGGGATCCAGATCATGGTGAGGGCCGACGGCATTCTCGAGTTCTACGACATCGGTGATGACGACTGGCGTGAGCCTGGCGAGCGCGGCGAGATGACCATCATCTTCCCGGAGGCCAAGAACGACACCGGGAAGACCATCATCAAGGTCGACCAGCCGCCGGTCAGCTACATCGAGTTCTCCATCCCCCAGGATGCCGAAGAGGGCATCGGCGTGATGATGCGCGTCGTCTTCGTCTACCCGACCATGGCCCGGGCCCGGCCCACCGACGACCGCCTGGGCTGCATCATCACTGTAGACAGCGACGTAACCTTGGAGCAGGGCGGATCCCTGGAGGAGGTGGAGATCACCTCCGACCAAAGCCTCACGGTCCAGCGCCATGCCGAGACCGGCCTCCTGGACATTCTCGCGGTGAAGGCGAACCTGCATGAGGTGCTCGCGCGTATCGGGCGGCTTACGGGAACCAACATCGTCGTCGATGATCTCATCGATCCAGGCCCCACGGGCGGCGGTGGTGGCCAGGAGATCACCATAACGCTGGCCAACGCGACCCTGGAGGAGGCGCTGGCGGCCATCGCCGCGGCGGCAGGACTGGGCGTATCCAGCCCCGAGGAATCCGGTGGCGTGTACATGTTCTCGGCCGGTATCCCCACCGATCTGTCGGCGTACCGCCTCGCGGGCACCGCGAGCATCTCCCTGGAGAACATCGAGGCCGCCACGGCCCAGGGGCTGCTCCCCAACTTCTTGTACCCCCACCTGCATGTGAACCATGACCAGAACGCGATCGTGGTCTCCGCCCCCGAGATCATGCTGAACAAGATCGGCGCGGACCTGGACACGGTGGACGTCCCCTCACCCCAGATCATGATCGAAGCTCTGGCCGTGGAGTACCTGAGCAAGGACGATCTCGAGCGCAGCTTGGGTCTGGGCTACGAGGGATGGGACTTCCTGACGAACACCGACTCGGCCACGGGCGAGATCCAGTTCGAGTCTATGGTGCGGCTCCCCGAGAGCTTCCGGGCGAACCTCCAGGCCCTTGAGAATGAGGGCACCGTGAAGGTCTGGGCCAAGCCTCGCATGGCGGTCATGAATGGCCGCGAGGCGCGGATCTTCATCGGCCAGACCCGGTTCATCGAGGTCGAGATCCCCAGCTTCGCCGGCACCATCAAGCAGATCCAGGGCGTGGACGTCGGCGTCCGGCTCGCCATCAACGCTTGGACGGGCGGCAACGGCGAGATCACCGTGTCCGTCGACCCCGTCGAGGTCAGCAGCATCTCGGAGATCAACCCCACCAACGGCCTGCCAGTGATCTCCACCCGCAGCGCCGAGACCACAGTGCGAGTGCGTGACGCCGAGACCATCGTCATCGGCGGCCTCGTCCGGCACGAGGAGTTCGTGACCCACCGGAAGATCCCCATCCTCGGTGAGATCCCGCTCATCGGCGAGTTCTTCAAGAGCAAGAGCGAGTCGTCGCTGGATTCCGAGCTGGTTATCTTCGTCACGCCGCGGCTGCTCGACCCCATCAGCGGCAGGCCCACTGGGGAGTACGGGCAAGCCGACCTGGAGATGTACGAGCGTGAGAACCCTGCCCCCGACACCGACGAAGAGGAGCAGGGCCCCGC
>WJIW01000410.1 GCA_014730065.1 Armatimonadia bacterium
CTTTTGGCTCCGGTCGGTAGGATCGTCGGGGTCATCGAAGGCGGACCGGATGGCCCTGGCCTCCCAATCGGGCTCCCATCTGGCTTGCAGCCGCTCCCAAGGCGTCGCGTACCTGGTCTGCGGGGAGTCGGCGACCAGCACGAGCTGTTCGGCGCTTCGCCCCACGGAACCGGCGGTGCCGGCAAGGGACTCAAGCTCACGGCGGTGCTCCTCCACGAAGGCCCGATCGCGAGGCAGCATCGACAGGATGCGTACCGTGCGGTCCGTACCGACACCTTCCAGATGAGTCAGCAACGCGTCCCAGGCTGGGCCACCGATCTCCCCGAAGGCCGCGTGGAACTTGCCCTCTAAGCTCCGAGGCAAGTACTCCGCAGCCAGGAACCGGTCGATGATGATGGGAAGCAGCTCAGCCGGTCGGGGATGGGCTTCGACGGCGGTGCGGGCGGCGACGGCCGCCACCTCCAGTTCAGCCTCGGCGATCGTGGCCTCGAGTACCCCGAGAGCACGCTCGCGATGCTCACCGGGGGCTTGGAGGGACTCAACCAGCACGATCCGGTAGGGGTCTGTAACGTCCTTGTTGAGCTCATCCAATACCACGCCCACAGCCTCATCATGCTCGCCTGTCGCAGCGAGAACCGGGGCGGTGCTCCGCCGCGCTTCTTCATCGGCGTCATCGAAAGCGTCGGCCAGGGCGTCGAGGATGTGCGGCGGGAGATCCTCCTTCGTCTGCAGACCCGCGGCTGCGGCTCGGACCAACTCGGTATCACCCGATCCGATCGCCGCCACGTACGCCTTCGGGCCGAGGAACTGGCTGCTGCGGAAGGCAGACCGGACCGCCTTCTGGGCCTCGGGGGCCTCATGTTCGATCAGTTCCAGGATCAGCCGATCCTGGATCGCCTGGTCGTCCTCCGGAAGCACGGGTAGCAGCGAGGCCGAGGGGAGTCGAGCGCCGGTATCGATGACGTCGTACCGGAACGGCCCATGCAGCGTGAGCGGCTCATTCGACGGCCCCAGGCGGGTGGCGGCATGGGCTGCGCTCGCCCGCACCGACTCCGACGGCGAACCGAGCAGCGCCAGCAGATCGTCCCCGCGGTCGGCGGGCCATCCTAGCAGCACCATGGAGGTGCCCGTGAGCTCCGACGTCGGCAGCTCGGGCGGGTGGTGGGCCCCCAGTGCCTCCACAATGGCGTCGTAGCCCTTGTCGCCCATAAGGCTCAGCGAATGCAGTGCGAAGGCCGTTCGGTCGGCATTGTCGGAGTCTATCATGGAGACGAGTACCGACTCGTTGCCCGGGCCGAGCAGATTGGTGATGGCTCGCCAGGTGGAGACGTCCATCCAGCCTGAGCGATGCCACATGGTCGGTGGGTCCACAGCGCGTGTGAAGCAGTCCTCCAATGCCGCCGATGATTCACCCTCGATGAAGCCCTTGGCCGCGACGGCTGCTAGCCGCACCTCTGGGCCGGCATCCGCTTCGGCCAGCTCGGCGACAGCATCGCGGATGTCCTGGGGTGGGTTCAGGCGGGCCAGGGTCACTAGCGCGCTGATCCGCACCCGCGACAACGGCAGCTCCAGCATCTTGGCCAGCGGCTCCGTCGCCTCCCGGCGAAGCTCGTCGAAGCTCTCCAGCGCGAGCAGAGCGGCGATGCGGACCCGGTATGAGTCGTCGTCCAGGAGGTCCACGAGCGCCGGGAGCACAGTCTCCGGATGGTCCGTCGCTCCCCCGAGTGCTCGGGCCGCCACGGCGCGCATCCAGTCCCACTCGTGCTCGGTGAGGTCGGCGAGCGACGCGGTCGCTTGCGAGGACAGCGAGGTGGCGTGGACGAGGCCAGCGGAGGCCGCCAAGCGGACCACGTCCTCCTCGGAGCTGAGGGCCTCGGACAGGACGGTGGCGGTCTCCTCATCGATCGGCTCAGCGGCCAGCTCAGCGAAGAGATAGTCAACATAGCGCAGGTCGCCCGTGGCCAGTAGGCGCGCCATCTCGGTTCGGACCTGGGGGGTGTAGACACTGACGTTGTCCTCCCGGGGCCAGCGGATCCGGCGCCCCCAGGTATGGTTCTCGGCGCCTGTCTCGGCCAGGACCCAGGCGTACGCGTCCGCGGCCTCGGACCCGAAACGTGCCAAGGCATCGACGGCCTTGGCCCTCGCGCCGAAATCATCTTGGGCGATTACCGCCATCACGGCCAGGTACGGGACGGCGTCCGGCCCGTGTGCCAGGATGGCCTCCCGCGCCGCCTCGGAGACCTGGTCATCCTCCGAGAACAACTCCGCGAAGGCCTGAGCGAGGTCTTGGGTGGGAGGTGCCAAGCTCTGGGCATCGGGAGGGGTGAAGAGTGGCTCCGATGGCGGCTTGGCGTCGCCCGGCGAAGCGACCCCGCTGGCGGGTCCGGTTGCGGGCGCTTGGCGATCTCCGCAGCCAGCGATGACTGCGGCTGCCAGCACTGCCACCCAGGCGAGGTGCGCCAAGTGCATGCCACGCATAGCAGGCCTCCAGTGCGTGTCCCCGGCCCTAAAGGTCCAGACCCCGCTTTCGCTCGTTTGTTGCGAGATGATCTCAGTGCGGCACGCACGGCTGGGCGGCATTCCGGCCGGGCGACCTACTCATTAGCCAAGCCCATCCTCTCACCCTGGCTCAGCTTCAAGATCACCGTGATGGCCGCTTCAGCTCTGGCCAGCTCGGGGATGGAATCCTCAGTCCAGGTGTGAGGTTCCTTGGCAGCATTGCACCGGACCCGTGCGTACTCCGCGCGAGCCTCAATCAACGCGCCATACACGTCCAGGTTGAGGAGCGGTCTGTGCCGCTCCGTGAGCCGTCGGAACTCATCTAGAGCCTCATCGAGGCGCTCCTCCGCTAGTTCCTGATCGGCTTCCGTCGCTTCTCGGATGCTGCTCATGTTGTCGCGCACGATCTTCGCCAGTTGCTGCATCGACCCCGGCAGGCCCGGCGGCGCGTGCCGAGCCGGTCGATCCCGATCGTGTTCGCCCTCTGTCCCACTGCCCTCTCGGACCAGACAGACCGCCCATTCGGCCGCCGCCACTTCGCGCCACCACGCTCTGGCTGTCCGCCGTACCTCAGAAGCCGCGCGCCACAGAGCCGAGTAGGCCTGACCGGCGTCGTGGTCTGCGGTAGGCTTGGCTCGGCTGAACGCGGACCCCCGGCGGTCGGTCAATTGCTCTGCCCGTGCTATGCGAGTCGCAGCCACATTGCCCAAGACGGTGAACAGGCCAGCTAGCGTGGCGACCCATATGGGTCGCTCTTGCAGA
>WJIW01000411.1 GCA_014730065.1 Armatimonadia bacterium
CTGGTGGAGCCCACCGACGTGATCGGCCTGAAGGTCAACACCCTGGCGGGGTTCGAGCTATCCACCAATCTGGAAGTCGTGGATGCCTTGATCCAAGGCTTGCGCGAGGCCGGCGTGCCCGACGAGAACATCGTCATCTGGGACCGCTTCGAGCACCATCTCATCGGATGCCTCTACGAGATCAACCGCGAAGGCCCGGGCGTGAGGTGCTATGGCGGCGAGACCGACGACGACCCGGGCCTGGATCCCGATGTGTTCTACCCCTCGGACCTGGGCGATGGCGAGCCGTCGTACCTCTATACCGTCGCCACCCGGGACGTGACCAAGATCATCAACCTGCCCGTCCCCAAGGACCACAACTGCTCGGGCGTGACCGGCAGCCTCAAGAACCTGGCCTTCGGATCGGTCAACAACACAGTGCGGTTCCACGACGCGCCCTACTACTGTGATCCCATGATCGGGGAGATCTGCGCCCTGCCCGCGCTGAAGGACAAGGTTGTGCTCCACGTGATGGACGCCCTGCGAGGGCTCTCCGACGGAGGGCCGACGGTGGGCAATCCCGAGCGCGTCTTCGAGCCTCGGGAGCTGTGGCTCAGCACCGATCCCGTGGCCACCGACGCCGTCGTTCTCGAGATGATCAACGCCGAGCGCGAGAAGGCCGGGCTGCCCCCCATCGGCGAAGAGGGTCCGCCGCCGCGGCACCTGGAGACCGCTGATGGTCTCGGGCTGGGCAGCGCGAGCCCCGACCCCGACGCCGTGGCCTTCGCCGACATCACCACGGAGATCGGCTAGTCGCCATCCCTGGAAGAGGATCACCCATGACATTCGAAGAGGTCGCCGCCCTGTACACCGAGCACGTCAACCCATCCCTCGTGACGCTGATGCGCTTCATGGGCTTCGAGGAGCTGGAGGGCGAGGGCGATGGCCACATCGTCCGGAGCGAGGCAGGCACCGAATACATCGACTTACTCGGCGGATTCGGCGTCTTCTCCATGGGCCACACCCACCAGCGGATCGTGGATGCAGCCTGTGAGCAGCTCCGCAAAGCGCCCCTCTCGTCGCGGCTGCTGCTCAGCGAGCTGACGGGCCGGCTGGGCGCCGAGCTGGCACGGATCACCCCCGGCGACCTGGAATACTGCTTCTTCTGCAACAGCGGCGCCGAGGCGGTCGAGGGAGCGCTCAAGGTGGCGCGCTTCGCCACTCGGCGGCCCAAGATCGTCTCCACCGAAGGCGCCTTCCACGGCAAGACTCTGGGCGCCCTGTCCGTGTCCGGCCGGGACATCTACAAGGAGCCCTTCCAGCCGCTGCTTCCGGGCGTGGAGCTGGTGCCCTTCGGCGACGCCGATGCTCTGGCGGCGGCGGTGGACCATACCACGGCGGCGGTCATCCTCGAACCCATCCAGGGCGAGGCGGGCGTCATCGTGCCCCCCGATGGCTACCTGGCGGCGGCTCGGCAGGCGTGCGACGATAGCGGCGCCCTGCTGATCCTCGATGAGATCCAGACGGGGATGGGTCGGACGGGTAGGGCTTTCGCCTGCGAGCACGAGGGCGTGGTCCCAGATGTGATGACCCTGGGCAAGGCACTCGGTGGTGGCGTGATGCCCTTGGGTGCCTTCATCGCCCGGCCCGAGCACTGGACCCTGTTCGAGGAGAACCCCTTGATCCACTCATCCACCTTCGGCGGCTCGCCCGCCGCATGTGCCGCGGGCCTTGCCGCCATCGAGGTCATGGAGGAGGAGGAGCTGGCCCGGCAGGCAGCGGAGAAGGGTGAGCCATTCCGCGAGCGCTTGCGCGAGATCGCCTCCAAGTTCCCGGGCACCATCGAGGACGTGCGCGGCCGAGGCCTGATGACCGGCATGAGCTTCAGCGACAAGGACATCGGTGGACTAGTCATCGCGGGGCTGGCCCAGCGCCAAGTCTTGGCCGCCTACACGCTCAACAACCCCAGCGTGCTCCGGCTCCAGCCGCCCCTCAGCATAGGCGCCGACGTGCTCGAGGATGTCGCCGGCCGGCTCGAGGAAGCTGTGGCTCAAACGGTGGAGCTGGTATCGGATCTGGATATGTAGGGCGGGCCGTCCCTGGCCCGCCTGGACCGACCGGTATCACGCCTTGCCAGCCGGCGCCCGCAGGTCTACAATCCGCTCGCCGTGAGAGGCCGAGCCCTGACCAGAATCCGCCGCCTACTACCCCCCGGGCCGCCTCGCGAGGCGGGCGCCGGCGCCTCCGCCCATTACCGCAGGAACATCCCCCTACTGGCTTTGGTGGAGATCATGTGGGGCGTGGGCATGGGGTTCGTGCCCCTGAACACGGTCGTGCCCTTCCTGCTACGCAGCCTAGGCGCCGACGAGGTGCTCATCGGCTCCCTGTCCACCGCGGCCATGCTCATGTCGGCGCTACCCCAGCTCGCCGCCGCGTACATCGCCGCGCGTCTGTCGCGGAAGGTGGGCTTCTTCATCCTGGTCCACTATCCCGCGTGCCTGTCCGTCTTCGGAATGGGCGCCCTGGCCTACTACGCCGACGCCGTGGGCCATGAGCTGGCTTCGTGGCTCATCGTGGGATGTGTCGCTACCTTCGGCTTGGCGATGGGCATGGCCACCCCACTGTGGGTGCACATCATGGCCAAGCTACTGCCCGAGCGCGTCCGAAACACCATCTGGAGCTGGATCCTCTGCGCGGGCACCGCCGCGGGGCTCATCGGAGCGTGGCAATCCCACCGCATACTCGGGGAGAGCCCCAGCCTCGCGGGCTACGCCGTGTGCCTCACCTTGGGCGGCCTGTTGATCACCCTGGGGATCCAGGCCTTCTGGCTCGTCCGAGAGCCCGAGGAGGAGCTGGAGCCACCGAAGCGGTCATTGCTGGAGTTCGCCCGGCACCACCTGGGTGTGGTGTGGTCGTCGCGCGACATGCGTCGGCTCATCCCCCTGCGGATGCTCAGCATGGGCGCGGCGGCGATGACGGGCGCCTTTCTCGCGGCAGCGGGGCGCGATCAGTTCGACCTCGCCGATGAGCAGGCTGCCGTGTTCACCGCCGCCGCCATCTGCTCCCAGATCCTGCATGGCCTGTGGTCGGGCCCGGTCGGCGATCGGCTGGGGAACAAGGTCGTGGTCGTCCTATCGCCGTGCTTGGTCTGCGGAGCGGCGCTCCTGGCCCTGGTCGCGCCAGCGCCGGGGTACTACGCCGCCGCCTTCGTGCTGATCGGTGGGCTGTGGATCCTGGAGGTCATCGCCGTGAACGGCTTGGTGATGTCGTACTGCCCCGCCGCGGACAACACGCCGGCCATCGCGGCGGCCGCCACCTGTGTGATGCCCGTGGCGGCCCTCGCTCCGGTGCTCGGGGGATGGCTGGCCCGGGTCACGGTGGGCTATGATGTGGTGTTCGCCGTCTCGGCGGGGCTATCGGCGACGGCGGCGGTGCTCATGGGTCTGCTGCTCAGGAGCCCGACGCCCAACTCCCGGGTCGAGGAAGACGACAAGCAGGCGGCGTAGCCTACCTCACTGCTCGCCGTTGCGGATCTCGATCTCCACGTTCTTCTGGAGCACGGTGCTGCCCGGCTCCACCGACTTGGCCAGCCACACGTTGCCGCCAACGACCGAGCCCTTCCCGATCACCGTCTTCCCACCCAGTATGGTGGCGCCGGCATAGATGACCACATCGTCCTCGATGGTGGGGTGGCGCTTGATCCCCTTGATGGGAACGCCGTTCTCGTCCACGGGGAAGCTCTTGGCGCCCAAGGTCACGCCCTGATAGAGCTTCACTCGGTTGCCGATCTCGCAGGTCTCGCCGATGACCACGCCCGTGCCGTGATCGATGAAGAAACTCTCGCCGATCCGGGCGCCGGGGTGGATGTCGATGCCCGTATGCATATGGGCATGCTCGCCCATCATGCGGGGAATGATGGGTGCGTCCAGCTTGTACAGCTCATGGGCGATGCGGTGGGTGGTGACCGCCCGCACGCCGGGGTACGCGAGCACGACCTCGGCGAAGTTGGTCGCCGCGGGATCGCCCAGATACGCCGCCTCCACATCCTTGACCAGCAGCGCCCGAATCCGGGGTAGCGACTGGAAGAGACCGACCAGTATGTCCTCGGCCTCCTCCTGGGCGTCGGTGGGCTCGGGAGCTTGGTCGGTGGAGACGACGAAGTGGCCCTTCCAGCGGTAGGGGATGGCCCGGGTGATCTCCGTTCGGAGCAGCGAGTGGGCGTGGGCCAGGCGCTCCATGACGAAAGACTCGACCACGGCATCCTGCTTCAGCTCCGTGCTCATGCGGCCGGGGAAGAGGGCATCTTGGATGCAGTGCAGTGCTTCGGTGACCTGGATCAACGACGGGATCGAGCCGGTGGTACTCTCGGGCAGGTCCTCGCCCTCGGTATGGAATGTGGGCAGCAGGGCGTCCACCGTCTCGCAGGTGAGCCTGGTCGACTCGACGCGTCGGCAGGTGCCCCCGCGCGGGCACTCGGGCCTCGTGACGGTCTGGTGGGTGTCGTGGGTGACGGCGTCGTCATTCATGGGTCGATCACCTTCCCTGGGGGCCCTTGGAGGCTCGGTACAGGCCCGCGGATTCCATCAGCTCCGAGGCTTCCTCCCGGGTCAATGGCCGCCACTCGCCCGGCCCCAAGCTGGCCAGCCGCAGGCTGCCAACGCCCGTTCTCACAATCCCCTTGACCTTGACCCCCACGGCCCGGAGCATCCGATGGACCTGCCGGTGCTTCCCCTCGCGAATGGTCATGCGGAGGGTCGCGCCGCGGGGCGTGGACATCATGACCTCGATGTCGGCGGCCTCGGCCTCGCCGTCCTTAAGCTCCACGCCCTGGCGCAGGGCCTCCAGATCGGCCTCGGTCACCGGGGCAGAGGTCTCGACCACGTACGTTTTCGGTACTTGGTACTTGGGATGGGTCAGGCGCTGGGCGAAGGCGCCGTCGTTGGTGAAGACCAGCAGCCCGGAGGTGCTCTTCTCCAGGCGGCCGACGGGGAAAAGATGGTGAAGCTCCTCGGGTAGCAGATCGAGGGCGGTGGGCCGTCCCGAAGGGTCGGAGCCCGACGAGACGTGGCCCTCGGGCTTGTGCAAAGCCACGTACTGGCGGGGAACCCGCTCCGGCGGGGCCTCGCCATCGATGCGCACCTCGGCCTGGGGATCCACGATAGCGGCGGGCCGATCGACTATCTCTCCGTCGACGGTCACCCGTCCATCGGCGATCAACCGGGTCACGACCCGGCGGGAGCCCACGCCCAGGGACGCCAGGTACTTGTTGAGCCGCGTTAGCTGTAGTCCCTCTTCCATGCCCGCTCTTCCCGCCTAACCGCCGAGGGTTACCCTGTCGCCACGATGGCCTCGATCTCGATGTCCGCGCCGAGGGGCAGGCCGGCCACCTGGACGCAGCTCCGGGCCGGCGGCTGATCGGCGAAGAACTCCCCATATACCTGGTTCACCGCGCCGAAGGCCTCCATGTTCGTCAGGAATATGGTGACCTTGACCACATCGGTCAGGCTCAAGTCCATGTCGGTCAGGAGGGTTCGCAGGTTCCCCAGGATGCGCCGGGTCTGGTCGCCGATCCCGTCGAACACGACCTCTTTGGTGTCCAGGTCCACCGACAGCATGCCCGACACGAAGCCCAGGCCCTCGGCCACGGCCATGTGGCAGTAGGGGGCGACGGGCTTCCCCAGCTTCTCGGAGAACAGACTCTTCTTGGGCATCGGCACACTCTCCGCTCGACTGGCTCTACCGGAACTCCACGCCGCCCTCGACCCAGCGCACACTCAGGCCGAAGCCGCGGCTGGGGAGACCGACGGGCACCAGAAGTCTATTGTCTACCGTCGTGGGGGCGCTGGCCAGAGTCACCTCGGAATCGTCGACGCGAACCGTTCGCTCGCCCGACTTGATGGCCACCCGGTGACCGAGGGCCTCGGCGAGGCTGACCTTCGCCTCCTCCATCCAGGATACCGTACCACCCAGAGGCTGGATAACATCACGCAGGGCGACCATCTCCACCCCACCCACGACGGACACGGGAACGACCACGGAATCGGCGGCCGGTGCCAGCGACCGGGCGCCCCAGGAGTACTCCCCGACCCCCGACATGGATGCTACCGATCCATCGGCCAGCAGCGCCATGGCCTTGCCCTGGTGGCGGAAGGCAGCGGCGGCTGGCCCGCCCGACACGACGCCCGGCTCGGCGTCGAAGATCAGTACGGTCTCGCCCGGAGCGGTCACCTCACGGCCCAGGCGGCCAGCCAGGTTGTCGTTGATGGCATAGGTGGTCTGGCCCGCGGGTGCTAGGGGCGAGACGAGATCGGCTGGCGAGACTACCTCGGTATAAGCCAGCAAGTCCTGCTGCCACGTCTCGGCCGCCGGCAGCCGTCCATCGTGGTCCTCCAGGTAGCGGAGCATGGCTTGGGCGATCCTGGCGAGCTGCTGGCTAGCGGCCGCCTGGCTGCTGCGCTCTCTGAGGATGCGCTCGACCCGGGTGCCCCGAGCGTTCTCGATTAGGGTCCGCTGGAGATCGATCTGCCATTGGGGCCCCGTTCGCACGAAGTAGACGCTATGATCGAACGTAAGGGTGGTCGAGGCGGTGAAGTCCAGGCGGGCCTGGCCGTTCTCGGGCGGCGGCGCGGCCACCAGGCGCCACTCCAATGGCGTGGGCGACAAGGGTACGAACAGGGAGAGGGCCTGGACCGTGCCCAGCAGGTCGATCTCTGTGGCGATGTCCCCCATGGCGTCCCGGAGCTGTCGAGCGGCCTGTGGGTCACGCTCACCGGGGATCTGGCACCAGGCCAGGGCTCCGTCGTAGTCTCCGCGAGCGATGTGGGTGGTGTAGAGGTCGAACACCACGGCGGGATCGGGCGCATCCTGGGCCGGGCTGACTGCCGGCAGGGCCAGGCATCCGAGAAGGCCGAGGAGTACAGCGCGTCGCAGCATGGTCCTCACATCCGAATCCGCCCGAGTCCTGGGCGAGGGTGTCCTATCTATATAGTCCCGCGGGAGCCCCGTTCGCCTTACCCCTTCGCGCCGCGATCGCGCTCTTGCGCCACCCGCACGGGCAGCCCCCAGATCTTGCAGAAGCCCTCGCCGGCGGAGGCGTCGAAAGCATCGCCCTCGTCATAGGTTGCCAGATCGGTCCGGTACAGCGACTCCTCGGACTCCCTTCCGACAACGAAGCAAGACCCCTTGTACAGCTTCATCCGGACGGTGCCCGTGACCCGCTCCTGGGTGGAGTCCACGAAGGCCTGGAGGTGATCCCTGAGGGGCGAGTGCCACAGCCCGAAGTAGACCAGCTCGGAGTACCGCTGTGCCACCAGAGCCTTGTAGTGGACCGTGTCCCGGTCCAGGGTCATGGCCTCCAGCTCGCGATGGGCCAGGGCCAGCAGCACGGCCGCGGGGGACTCGTACACCTCGCGGGATTTGATGCCCACCAGGCGGTTCTCGACCATGTCCACCCGGCCCACGCCATGGGCCCCGGCCAGCTTGTTGGCCTTCTCGACCAGGGCGACGGGGCCCAGAGCCTGGCCGTCCATGGCCACGGGGATCCCCTTTTCGAAGCCGATCTCCACCACTTGGGGCTCATCGGGGGCGTCCATGGGGTTGACGGTCATCTCGTACGCGTCCTCGGGGGGCTCCACGGCGGCGTCCTCGATGATGCCACACTCCACCGACCGGCCCCATAGGTTCACGTCGATGCTGTAGGGGCTCTCCTTGCCGATGGGCACGGGGATGTCGAATCTCTCGGCGTACTCGATCTCCTCTTCCCGGGTCATGCCCCACTCCCGGGCCGGGGCGACGATGTCCAGCCGGCCGTCGAGGGCCGCGAAGCTCACATCAAAGCGCACCTGGTCGTTGCCCTTGCCGGTGGAGCCGTGGCCCACGGCGGTGGCGCCCACGTCATGGGCGGTGTCCACGATGAGCTTGGCGATCAGCGGCCGGGCGAGGGCGGTGGCCAGATAGTACTTACTCTCATAGCAGGCGCCAGCCTTGAGTGCGGGCCAGATGTACTCGGTCACGAACTCCTCTTTGGCATCGATGATGCGCGACTCGGGCAGGGCGCCGACCTTCAGGGCTTTCTCCAGGATGGCGTCGTAGTCACGCTCCTCGCCCACGTCCACGCCCACGGCCACCACGTCCAGGCCGCGCTCCTCCTTGACCCACCGGACCGCCACCGAGGTGTCCAGTCCACCGGAATACGCCAGTACGATCTTGCCACTCATGGCTCGTCCCTCTCTTCATCCGGCGGCACGGCCTCCGAGTCCACTTCGCCGTCGCCGCCGCTACTCGCATCGGTATCGTCGTCCCAGTCGTAGAGCTGCCCCACGCCCTCGCGCACCAGGCCGAACATCCTGAAGGCGCACACGAGACCCACCACACCACCCACGATAGCCAGGACGAGGCTGCTCGTCGACATGGTGCCTTCGCGCACATCGCCCAGGGCCTCCAGGAGATCGAAACCCATGGCCCGGGCCGACAGCCAGAACAGGGTGGCGAAGAGAAGGGCGAAGAGCCACAGCTCGATCAGCCATCCCCGAATCCGCTCCGCCTGCCCCCGCATGTCCAGGCTACGGACGCCCGCGTAGCTCACGCCCGCGAGCAGCAGTAGCAGGGCGGCGCCCATTGCGCCCAGCATGGCCGGCGCGGGGGTATCGTTCATCGCCACTCCTCGGCGCTCATCGAGCCCGCCCTCACCAGGGCGGAGCCGAGTATCTCAAGGACCAGATCATCGTACGCGAGCCCGGCGTGGGCCGCTTGGGCGGGGAGATCACTCGTCTCCGTCATCCCCGGGCTGGTGTTCACATCCATCACTCGGGGCACCCCCTCGGCGTCGATCCGCATGTCCACACGGCACATCTCCGTGCAAGAGAGCACCTCGGCCGAGGCTCTCGCGGCCTCCAGCGAAGCGGAGTACACGGTGGGCTCCAGACGCGCGGGGAGGATGAACTCGGTCAGGCCCTTGGTGTACTTGGCCTCATAGTCGTAGAACTCATTGGCCGCCACCAGCTCCAGTATGGGCAGCGGGTGGCCGTGGAGAATCCCCACGGTGATCTCGGGCCCGGGCACCATGGCGCAGGCCATGCCACCTCCGTACCGGGCCTGGAGGTCGGCGATGCCGTCGGCCAGGTCGGCCTCGGAATGGCAGAAGCGCACCCCCAGGGATGATCCCTCGGCGAGGGGTTTGGTGACCAGCGGGAGGCCGATGCGCGCTATGGCCGCCGCGGCCCAGTCGTCGGCCTCGCCCTCGGCATCGAACTCGATGAAAGCGGGGGTGGGAATGCCCGCCTGGTCCAGGAGGCGGGTTGCGGTGGGCTTGTGCATCGCCGCCGCGCATCCCAGCACCCCCGGCCCGGTGTAGGGCACGCCAATGCACTCCAGCCAGCCCTGGATGGTGCCGTCTTCGCCCTTGCCGCCATGGAGGGCGTTATAGGCTAGGTGCCACTCGCCGGCGGCTCCGTCCCCAGCCAAGGAATCGTAGGCCAGGTCCACGGAGCGCACGTCGGCCTGGGTGGCGGCGGCCAGGGCTCGAGCCACACCGGCCCCCGACCGTAGGGATACCTCTCGCTCGCCGGAGTCGCCACCCATGAGGACGGCGATGACCCGGCCCCGAGCGCCTTCGGCGATGCGGCGTCTCCGGTCCGCTCCGCGGGCGGGGTCGCACAGTGCCACAGGGGTGTCAGTGATCGCGACCATCGTCTCGCTCCTTACAAGCCGACGATTATAGCACGGGTCGCGGGCCGGGCCTTCGTGCCCACTCTACAGACGGCGCTCGATGATGAGCGAAGGCCCGGATGCGGGATGCCAGTCGACCCGGTCCACCGAGGCGCGCACGGCGGCCAGCCGCTCAGGATCCAGATCGACCTCCGGCCACTGAGCCCGCGGGCCGCCGCCCGAGGGCGCAGGCAGCGAGGGGCCGATGGATGCCTGGAAGCGATCCTCGGTGAACCCGTAGGCCACCCGGAGGGGGCCGCCGCGATGGGCGTCCTTCAGAGCGGCCGCCGACTCGAGGGTGGCTCGACCGATCGCCCCGGCCACGTCGGTAGGCCAGTCGCGCTCTCCGGCTTCCTTGGCCACCCGGCCCCGAACGGCGTCCAGATCCTCATCCTCCGGCGCGACTTGGGCAACGGCCATGGGAATGGTGCGGAGAGCCATGACGGTGGCGTCGTCCTCCAGGGCCCGATCTCCCACGGCTTCCTCGAAGGCGCCGGTGATGGTCGCTAGCCCTACGTCGGCGGGCCGCCCGCCGCATCCGGCGCACCATTGTACGAACCGGTCCTGACCCAGCCGCCCACCGCCGCGGACGTGGGCTTCGGTGAACCCGTCACTGTACATGACCAGGGTGGACCCCGGCGGTACGTCGACACAGACGTCCTCGTACTCGTAGCTCTCGAACAGGCCCATGGGCGCACCGGGCTCGCCGCGGACGGGCTTCACGCCATCGGGGCCAACCAGTAGGGGCCACGGGTGGCCCGCGGATGAGCAGCACGCCAGGCCCTCCGATGGATCGTACCGGCAGAGGGTTAGGGCGACGAAGTGGCCCATGGCATCCAGCCGCTCCCAGAGTCGCTCCTGGAGTCGCACCAGCCCCTCCGAGGGAGGACGATCTGGTGAGAGGAGATCACGCATCAGCTCCACCACCATGGTCATCACCAGAGCCGACGCCAGACCGTGGCCGGACACGTCACCCAGGTAGGCGAGGCTAGCGCCCGTGGGGCTCCGCAAAAGCCCGAAGAAGTCCCCCCCCACCACTCCCGATGGGCGGAAGTAATGGGAGATGTCCAGTCCCTCGGCCACACACCGCTCGGGCAGCTCGCTGCGCTGGACCTTGGCGGCCAGGTCGATCTCCTTCTTGAGGCGCTCGTTCTCGTCCTGGAGGAGTGAGGCGAGATGCTGGGCCTCGGCCTCGCGGAGCCGCAGCGCTTCCTCGGCCTCGCGCCGCTGGGTGATGTCGGCGATAGTGGCGATGAGTGAGACCACCTCGCCCGACGCATCGGTGATGGGCGCCACGGACACGGCACCCCAGAAAACCGTGCCATCCCTGCGCACGTACCGTTTCTCGGCCTCGTAGTGGTCC
>WJIW01000412.1 GCA_014730065.1 Armatimonadia bacterium
AGGTTAGGCTCCAACTCGGGATGCTCCGTATCGACGCCGGTGTCGATGATTGCGATGATGACGCCTTCGTTACCCACGGGGAACCGACTGCTACCGTCCCAATCACTGGGCGCGAAGCTGCGCCACGCCTCGGGCGACCGGGTAAGCTCGTGGAGGGCCTGCTGGTTCGACCACCCCGGGTCATCGGGTGTGAAGGCCTCCCCGCCGTCCTGGCTCAAGAAGCACACATAGTTGGGAGCCACGTGATCGACCGCCGGGTGGGCGTCAAGGGCGGCCATAGCATCGGATTCCCGGCCGGGTTCGACGATGAGCACTTCCTCGCGCAGGTTCGCGAGAGAGCGCAGCTCCGCCCCAACTGCCACAGCCCGAGCATCCGCCTTCTGCTCGGATGTCGCATCTGAGCGCCAGGTTACGACGATCTCGCCGCTCATCGCGTCCACGGTCTCGCCCGTGATGGGGTTGAAGACTGTGCCTTCGCTCCGCTCCCACGTCGCCGGGTCTGGAGGCGTCTGGCTCAGTGCTGGCACACACAGAGAGAGTGACAGCAGTACGAGGCCAGCTAGGATATGCGGGCTAGGAAATCCGAAGGGTCTCATTGATGGTGGCTCCCCTTTGCGATCAAACCAGGTTGCTGCATCCGCAGCAGCCGTCGCGGGCTGTCGCGGTACCTCGGGGCCCGCCGACTAGCCCTTTACAGCTACAGGCGGTAACGGGACGGCTCAGCCCCTACAACTCCACCAGACGCTCCCCGCGCTCCAGTGGTCTCGGTCAAAACACTCCCTCGGCCCAAGGCGCTCGCAGCCTCGGGCCGAGGGTCACGTCACAGCCGTGCCTTCACAAGCCCTCGACCTGCTTCCCTAGGGGATCGCAGGCGGCAACTCGAGCGCCTCGAAGCTCCGCTCCAGGCTGAAGACGTACTCCACCTGGCTTCCGCCACCATCGACGGGCAGGAAGGCATCGTCCGAGGCCCGCGCCCCAACGCGCCAGTAGATCGGCGCGCGCACGTTGGCGAAGAGCTGTGCCGGCGATTGTCCGCCGGTGCCCACGAATCGGTGGGTCACCGACTGCCCCGCGGTTGCGTTCATGAGGATCTGCTCACTGCGCAGCGTGTTCGCTGGGGCAAAGTCGCGGTCCGTCGACAACTCGATCACATAGGTGTCGGCCCCGGCAACGGCCTCCCACTGGAACAACGTGGTATCTAGGTTGACGTCGGTGCTGCCCGGGTCCGGCCTGTCCGGCGGGAACTGCAGCACGGGCGGCTCGATGGTCGTCACAGGGCCCGCTCGGTACGGCACTGAGATGGCCAGGTCGCCCGCCAGGGCCTCGGCGTCGTCAGGGAAGGGGTTAGGCGCGACCTTCTTGCT
This sequence comes from Armatimonadia bacterium, assembly GCA_014730065.1. Taxonomy (GTDB): domain Bacteria; phylum Armatimonadota; class Zipacnadia; order UBA1398; family UBA1398; genus UBA1398. Next base: position 1,365 of record WJIW01000412.1, read on the forward strand.
GATCACGCGAATCGCGTAGTAGTACTTCGTGCCCGGCTGCGGGGGCGTCTGCAGGTAGTCGTAGGTGTACGAGTCGGGCTGCAGGTCCCACGTAACGTCGCCGCCGGGACTGGTCGTGACGAAGGTGACGATACCGTTGTCACTGCTGGTGGCGATGCTGGTGTTGAAGCTCGTGGCCACCGCCGTGGAGTCGTCGTCATACTGCGTCAGGGCCCCGCCTTCGATGACGGCCTGGAGGCTGTTCGGGGTCACAGGGAACCCGGGCACGGTGCCTCGGTGGACCTCGTAGCCAACCACGTACCCACCGTTCGACTGCGGCACGCGAGGTAGTGATGCCGGGGCCGACCACTGAATCCGGTTGATTGCATTGGGCAGGCCACGGATATTCACGCCGGATACTTGCAGCGCCGTCCCGGGGGTCGAGTTCGAGCCATTATTGCTGATGAGGATGCCGAACACGACGAGCAGCGCAAGGATGCCCAAGATCTTCGGCAGGTTGCGACGAGTATCGCTATCCTCGGTATCGGGTCGCTGGGGATCCGGACCCACAACCGAGGTCTCTTCTGGCGAGATAAGGGGTTCGTCGTAGTACAGTCCCCGCACGAAGTCGCCCACATGGATCGGGTGACCCTTGCCCTCGCTTGCTCGCTCGCAGATGGAGTACGTAGTCCGGGTCTCCGTCACCACGAGCTGGCCCTGGACCTGGGGGAAGGTCTCGTCGGTCTCCGGGTCGGTGGTGCGCCCGATGACGACGAAACGGTCACCGTTGTCGAGCCCCTCACGCTCGCCGAGGCTGATCCGGATCGCGTCTTCCTGGCCCTCGGTGATGACGTAGCCCTCGGGCACCTCGTACCGGCCCATTACGTCGACAGCCTCGGCAGCCGCCTTCGCGACGGCCTCCTTGATGAGGGTCGAGTCCGGGCCCTCGAAGCCCGGCATGGGGTCGGACGACTCGCGGATCGTGGCGCCGTTAATGTACTCGCCGCTCAGCGCGTCCAGAAGGAAGACCTGGAGGTCCACCGTCGCGACGCGCGGCGAGCCGCCAACTTCCACGGCACGCACGTAGCCCGTGGCCACCACTTCGGCGTTGAGCAGCCAGGCCAGATCCTGCTGTTCCCGACTGGCCAGGGGCAGGTCGAACTCCGACCGTTCGATCTCCGCCTCAACGTCCTTCTCGGGCACGGGGAGGAACCAGCGGTTCTGGTGGAACTCATCCCAGAGCTCCTCTTCGGCCCATGCGGCGAGCTCGGGCACCGTCTGCTCCTCGCTCACATCATGCATGTCCAGTACGATCACGGTGAGCTGGCGCGTTAGCCGATTGTACTGGCCGTACGCCACGCCCGCGCTGATGGACCCAAAGAAGGGAGCCATGAGGGCTACAATCAGTAGGTGGGCTACAGCACGAGCTCCCTTGTGCCTCACGATCCGGTTCATCTCTTGCCTGCCTCCCTGTGGCGGCCGCGGTGGAGTGGGATCCGTCCGAGTCCAAGCCTCTCGGCGGAACTCGAAAACGGCATGGGCCGCCCGCGAACCCGTCTGTTATAACACATTCGAAAGGGAGACCGTAGAGGCCTCCCTCTTAACTCCAGAATCATGCTTCGGCCCGCCCTCGTTCTGAGGGCGGGCCGATGTTAGCCCACAGGCTCTCTAGCGTAGTGCTCGAGCGGTGGCGCGTCCGACCGCCCCATCCTCCGAAACGGCCCGGAACTCGACCCGGTACTCGCCGGCAGGTAGCGCCCTGCCGCCGTCGTCCCGGCCGTCCCAGGTCTCGGAGTGAACGCCCGCGGACCGGTGCTCGTCCTGCACCAGGGTGCGGACGATGCGTCCGGCCTGGTTCAGCACGGAGATCCGCAGGTCCACGTCCGACGCAAGCCGGTAGCTGACCGTGACCCCTCGGGCGAGGGAATCGACGCCCAGAACCTGCGGCGTGGGGTTGTCCGCGCCCGACTGGCTCCGGAGCGTTACCTTCAGCCTGCGCGGCGTCTGCGCGTCGCCGGACCCGAAGGTGTAGTGGCTCGCCGACCGCATGGCGACCGTCTCGCCCGTGGCCAGATCCTCCAGGGTGGCGGAGAAGCTCCGGGGGAGGGATCGCAGATCGGGCCAGGACAGGGTCACGTCGGAGCTGGGAACGGTCGTATCCACCATGACCTCCCAGCTCTCGCCAGCGCCCAGGCTGTTGCGGAAGTCGGCGGCCAGCATACGCGCCGAGCCGTCGGCGCCCGTTGCGGGGAAGTAGACGGTTACGTCGTCCCCGGCGAAGGTGCGGGCCATGGGCGGCTCATCCAAGTCGTACCGCATGTCCAGGCCCTTGTCCTCGGGGGCCACGCCCAGGTAGTTGTCGCTGTCGCGGTACTCGCCGACCTGGGCCACGAGCTGCATGGACCACTCGATGCCCCTCTTGGCCATGGGCGTCTCCGAGCGGGCGGAAGCGTCGCCGCCGGTGGCCACGACGGGCTCATTCGAGGTCTGGATGGTGATGCCCTCGGCAAGTGCGCGGACCCAGTAGCCCTGGAACGCCCGCATGCTGGTGAAGATGAAGTAGTCCTTCAGCGCAGCATCGTAGCCGAACAGGCTGCCTGCGATGAGGTTCTGGGCCACGGCATCGGCGAAGCTCAGGCTCTGGCCGTTGTAGAGGACCGTAATCTTGGTCCAGTCGGTCTCGAAGTCGTACGGGTTACCGATGAGGTTCCAGCCGTCACCGGCCGCCGACAGCGGGATGTCGAAGGGCTGGTTCCGCACGGCGGGGTCCGACGGCTCGCCCGAGCGGCTGATCTCCCGCGGGGCGGTGAACTCGACGAAATAGCCCTTGCCGCGCTCGATGGTGCTCACGCCATCGGGGTAGAGGGCATACTCGCCCAAGGCGGGGTTCCACCAGGCCATGTTGAAGTCGGCGGTGGTCTCCCCGAAGATCGTCTTGGGATCGATGCCGGGATAGTTGTAGGGCGCGGACACGAGATGCACGCCCGAAGAGTACGTGGTCAACGGGACGATCTTGAAGAGCAGCTTCTCATCCGTGTCGCTAGTCGAATGGCTCTCGTCGGACTCGACGGTGACCCTGAAGCCCGCGTTGGGCTCGAGGTTGCGACCCAACTCGGTATCCGTCGCCATGATGGTGTAGGTTACACCGGCCTCGATGCCAGCGAAGGTGAAGTCCCCGTCAGCATTGGTCGTCACCGTAGCCGCGACGGTCTGGGTACCTGAAGGCCCGAAGAGGGCCCGGACCTGGATCCCCTCCACGCCCGTCGTCCCATCGCTCTGGGTGACCTTGCCGGTGATAGTGCCCGGTGGGATGGGCTTCAACGGGATGTCGAGCTCGATGGACTGGTTGGCGTTGACCTGCACTGTCACGGTACTGGGCTGGTACCCGGGCGCCGAGGCCGTGATCTCACGGGAGCCCGCGGGCACTGTGAACTGCTCGTCGGCGGTGGCGAAGTCGTAATCGCCGTCGGCGTCACTTTCGGTCTCGACCGCGGGGTCGGTACCCACGACCGTTACCAGGGCGCCGTCAATCCCGAGGGCGGGATCGGTGCCCTCCTCGAAGACGGTCCCGAACACACGGCCCGGCTGAGGCATGAGGAAGAAGTCGATGTCCTCGGTCTCCGTCGCCGGGATGATGGGGACGAGGTTCTCGCTCTCCACGCTGTAGGTCGTGTCGTCGGTCTGGTGGTTGATCTGAACCGTCGTCGCCTTGGGTTCGGGATTGGCCACGACTTGGTAGCTGACGCCCGACGGGACGTCCTCGATCAGGTAGTAGCCATCCTCACCGCCGGGGCCCGTCACCGTTGTCGTCTCCATGACGATCGCTTCGTTGGTGAGGGGGTTGACGAGAACGTTGCCCTCGGCGTCCATCGCAGTGATGACCACGCGGATGCCGTTCAGGCCCTGCGGCGGCTCAGAGTCATTGCTCACTCGGCCCGAGATCGAGCCGTTGGGGGCGATGGACATGGAGAAGCCCTCAGCCGGCAGTCCCTTGTTGGTCGGCTCAGGCCAGGTGATCTCGCCGGCTTCGTGATCGGCGGCCAGTCCCGGCGCCCAAGCGGTGACCCGCCACGAGTCGGTCGGTAGGCCACGCACGTAGAAGTAGCCATTGGAATCTGTGAGCATTGCATAGGTC
>WJIW01000047.1 GCA_014730065.1 Armatimonadia bacterium
CCCGGGTGGTGCATCTGCGGGAGACCACCGTCCCCGTCAGGGTGGAAGGGGTGTTCGCGGGCCTGGCCCCGGGCGCGTGGGAGGCCATTTGGTCGGCGGTGCCCCGGGAGGTACAGGATTCCACCGACTGGTGGTGGGTGCTGTATCCCTCCCACGTGCCGGAGCAGTACCCCGACTTCACCGAGACCGAGTTCATCACCGGCGGGATGGGCCGCGGGCCGGGAGGAGCGTCGACATGCTTCATCTCCGACGACCGATGGGTCCTCCGCAAGCCGCCCCATCTGGGCTACGGCGACATGACCTCGGTCGAGCGACGCGCCTACTTGCCCCAGTGGCTTCAGCACGAGTTCTTTCACCACGTCTACCAGCGGTATCCGAGCTTCGGCCTGGAAGCCGAGGGTCACCAGTGGTTCGACCGCTCCACCTGGCCCGACGACTTCGATGGCCGCTTCGAGCCGGACTACTACCACGAGTCGCTGTACAAGCGAGTGCTGCCCTTCGGCGACCCGCCCCCGCACGTGCAGTTCCGGTACAACGCTCCACCGCCCGAGCTGTATGCCGAGCTGGAGCTGAGTGATGTTATCGGCCGGTACCGGCACGAGCCGGTTCAGAACCCCTGGCATGAGGGCGAGATCACCCTGGACCCCGATGGCGAGACGCTCCGATGGACCAACGAGGCAGGCGTCTCATGGACCCTGACCCCCGAGCTGGACGCCGGCGCCCTGCACACCTCGGAGGCGAACCCCTACTACGGCGACAGCCCCGGCAGCCGGATGTTCCGGGTCCTACTGCGCCGCGATGCCACGGGCGACCATACGGGCGAGCTCCTCGGCTTCGCCTTCGGTGGCGGGGTGTACGAGAAGGTCGTGGGCGGGTAGCGCCGTCCCCAAGTCTGTCCAAAGGCGACATTCGGCGGGCGGGGACGCCCGCCGCCACCCAGGTACGGGACCCGGGTGGGGCTGGGCCTCCGTGCCCAGCCTGTACGGATGTAGCCCCCTATGGTCCCCCTTCGGGTTGAAAGGGACGGCTGGGGTCCGTATCCCTGGGCCTGCCAGAACACGTAGGGCGCTGCGCCACCTTCCAGCGTCCCATTCGTCCGAGACACCCGGAGGCGAGGCATCATGGCCGACGAGCACACGATGAAGTGCGTCCATTGCGGCAAGGAGATCCTCAGGACCGCGACTCAGTGTCCCCAGTGCGGCCGGGAGGTTATTGACAAGGACGCGTGGTACTACCGGCTTGGGCCGCACATCGTAGGGAGCCTGGTGGCTGGGGTTGTCGCCTTCTTCGCCGGCCGGTTCCTGGGGGGCCTGATCGGGTTCCCGACGGGCATCTGGCTGTGGCTCATCGTCGTATTCGTCATGCTGGCCGGCTGGCTCGCGCCGTCGCGAACCCGGGACGCCATCGGCGACACCTTCGGGGCTATCGGTGACCTTATCCCTTGGCGCCGCCGCTTCTAACCCGGCCGTACCCCAGGGCGTCATCGACCCATACCAGGGCCCGGTCCAGCGCTGGCGATCGGCGCCCGATGATCCCTCGAGCCCAGTCATGGACCGCCCCCAAGGGCTTGTTGAAGGGGCAGCTCGCGACGCAGTTCGAGCAGCAGGCTCCGTTCGCGCCCCAGTAGCTGAGGCAGGCCTCCGGCTCGGTGTACCACTTGAGCACCCCCGGGTTGTTGCTCGGACTGCGGCCCTCGGCCGTCGGCTCGCCTCTGGAGATGCACCTCACGGGGCACGTATCGGCACACTTCATGCAGACCTGGCAGAACTCCCGCACTCCGAACTCGATGGGCTCATCGGGCGTGAGCGGGGCGTCGGTGAGCACCTTGCACAGGCGCACCCTCGGCCCGCACTCGGGCGTCACCAGCAGTCCGTTTCGGCCCACCTCACCGAGTCCGGCGTCGATGGCCAGCGGGATGCTCAAGGCGGTGTCGTTGCCGCAGGCGATGGCGCCGAAACCCAGCTCCTCCAGGTACCGCGCCACGCAGGAGGCCACGAAGGCCATCCGGGAGTAGCCCAGCCCGGTCGCCGCCGCCGATTCGATGGATGGCGACCGCTTCACTCGGTCGTAGTCCATCTCGATGGCGATGACCACGGCGGTGTCCATTCCGGCGGGCAGATCGAGGGGAGTGCCGTCGCGATCGGCGGAGTAGATCCACAGAGGGTTCACCCTGGCAATGCCCACCCGTGCTGCCCCATAGAACAGGGCCGCGGCCTTCACGCGACCGGAGAGCCCCTCGCCGGCGTCCGAGACCCCCGTCACCTCCGCCGCCTCCATATAGCGAGCATCGGGGGCGTCCATACCCGGTCGGTACAGATGCCGCGCCATGGCCCAGGCGCCCGCGTTGAGGGCGAAGTCATCCACGGCGTACCCGGCATGGCCGCGAGCGGCGACTTCCTCGGCGGTCAGGTCCGAGCGGCTGACCCGGCATGTGGGGTCCCACTGGGCACGGGAGAAGACCACGTTCCTCGCGCTGAACCTCTTCAGCTCGCCGACGATCTCGTACGGGGGCACGGGCTCCTCCACGGTCTCTAGGGATACAGCACCCTTAGCCCTCGCTCCAGAATCTCCTCGCCCATGGCCTGGGACACCGTGGCCTCCCGCCATTCCTCCTCGGTGGCCAGAGGTGGTACCGCCGTCGCTTGCTCGTACCAGCTCATGTCCCGCGCCATCCGCCGGAACAGCTCGCCCCAAGGCTTGACCGACAGGTCGGCGCGCAGGAGGCCGCCGCAGACGGAGAGGTCCGTCGACAGGGGAGTGTCGGCCAGAGGCCACGCCAGCCAGCCAGCGCAGTTGCCCGTGGTCGTCTCGATGAATCGGCCCATGTACTCGGCGTGGTTCTCCTCGGTGGCCAGCGGGTTCTGGTCGGATTCACCGCCGAACCACCCGAACTCCCCGACGACGATGGGCTTGCCCGTGTCGCACGCCTGAAGACAACCGGTAATGTAGGCCATGTTGCGCCGCATGTTCTCCTCGCTCGCGTTGGGATCGCCGGCCAGGGCGTAGAAATGGATCATATGGAAATCCACGCCGTCGTCGATGGCCCATGGTCCGAACCCGCTGTAGCCACTCGGCCGGTGCCCCGCCCGGATGACCGGCGCGCTCCACTGGATCAGGCCAAGGGACACCAGATGGCTGTCGTCGGCGCTGCGCAGGGCGTCGGCGAGGGTCTGGGTCCAGTGAGCGGCGAGACTCTCCCGGAAGCGCTGGTAGTCCCGCAGCCTGGGGTCGCCGGGGACATCCTCGTCCTCGGGTATCTCGGGACCGTAGTCCACGCCGTTCTCTCGCTGCCACTCCAGCCACTGGCCCCGGCGGACCTCACTATCGCCCCAGCCGATCATGGGCTCATTGCGGAGGTCGTAGCAGGCGATGGTGTCCCGCCCCGCGTACCGCGCGGCGAGGATCTGCAAGTACGGCGTCAGGAAGCTGATCTCCCGGTCATCCCACATGAAGGCTCCCGTTGCCGGAACCCGGTGACCGGCCTCCCACCAATCGGTCGACGAGGGCATGAAGCGGATGCTGTACTCGTCGGCGATGTCCAGCATCCGGTCGAGCTTCGATAGCTCGGCTTCGCTGGCATAGCACGGACCGCTCGCGAGGGTGCCCACGGCGAGGAACACCCGGACGCAGTTGATCCCCAGTTCGCGCATGGCGGCGAACTGGGTGCGGACCGTATCCTCATCGAACTCCCGCCAGATCTGCGGCGCCCAGCCGGTGGTCGTGTGATCGTAGTAGTTCACGCCGAAGGGAACCCACGGATCCGCACCCCCGGCCACGGCCAGCTCCCGGCCAGAGTCTGAGAGGGTTACGCATCCGGGAGTGGGGCGGTGGGGTAGGGGATCGAGCTCCTCGGGGTAACTGAAGAAGTCCAGCTCCGATGGCGGCTGGCTGTGGATCGAGACGGCGTCCAGGCTCAGCCCGAGCTGGCGCCCATCCTCCATACCCACATCGGCGGGGCGGGAGGTCGGCGTACGAAGCCGCACCGTTACCGGCGCCTCGACGGGGCCGGGGACCTTCACGCAGACGGTATGCCCGAAGAGCCGCGCTTCGGCGGCAGCGCCGTTCACCGTTGCCTCCAGTTGGCCCCCATCCCGCAGCAGCCCCCAGGAGACGGAATCGCCCTCCAGGGCGATGATGGCGCCGCCTTCGCGCCACTCATCGATCCGCAGCTCGGACCACTCCTCGGCGCCGGTCCAGACCTTGCGCTCCTCGGGATCGTGGAAGCCGGAGACCAGCGACAGCGGCGCATCCTCGGCCACGGGAACGTCCCAGCGAGCCAGCTCCCGGGCGTCGTCGGGCTGGGTAACCGCCAAGGTGAGCATCATGGTTGTCAGCATGGGTCGCAGTTCGGCGGACGCCCCTTCCACGCCTGCCGGCTGCCCACTCCTACAGAACGTGCTCTCGGATGAACCAGGCCAGGCCATCCTCATCGTTGCTGGGGGCGATGACGTCGGCCACCTTTTTGACCTCCGGGTCGGCGTTGCCCATGGCGCAGCCCATCCCGGCCCAGGCGATCATGGGCTTGTCGTTCAGGGCGTCGCCTACCGCCGCCGTTCGTTCCCGGGGCACGCCGAGGGAGCGAACGGCCTCGGCCACGCCCGTGGACTTATCGACTTTCTTGTTCATGAACTCCAGGTACTCCGGCGTGGTGATGGTCACGTACAGGTGCTCGCCGAAGCGCCGCTGGAACTCGGGGCAGATGTCCTTGATCCGCTGTGGATCGTCGACGATGAGGATCTTGGTCGGGGTCTTGCCATCGAACTGCTGCAGTGGGCCCGCGGGCACCTGCTTGGACCCCGTTCGGTGGGAGTAGAGATTGCCCCATTCATCGATGTGGTCCACGTAGAGGACGTCATCCAGGTAGTAGTTGATGTGCATGCCCAGATGGGTGAACCGGCCGACCAGCTCCGCGGCCAGCTCCGCGGGCACCGGCTCGTGGAAGAGCACCTCGCCCGTCTCCGCCGAGCAGACGCGCCCCCCGTTGTAGCCCACGCACGGCCCGGGGCGGATACCCATCTCCTCCCCCACCACGGTGACGGAGGGCAGCATCCGGCCCGAGGCCAGCACGATTCGAACTCCCGCGGCGTCGGCCTCCCTCACCGCCTCCAAGTGGGCGGGCGGGATCTCGTGGTCGGAGTTCAGGAGCGTTCCGTCGATATCGATAGCCAGAACGTCATACTTGGGCATGGTTTCGAACCGGGTCCTCTCCAGTCGTCTCCGACGCCGCCGCCCGGGGCTCGGGCACGCCACGCAGGAGGATGATCGCGAGCACGGCGGCGACCATGGATGGCACGAACACCGCCCGCACGCCAAGGTACTCCACCACCAAGCTCCCCAGGAAGGGCGCCAGGGCGAAAGCGGGCTGTACCGTCGTGTAGAACACCCCCGAGTACTCGGGCACCTTCCCCTGGGGTGCCACCTCCAGGAGCATATTGTAACGGCACATAACTATGGTTGTCAGGGCGGCTCCCAGCAGGGCGAAGGTGGGGTACATGGCCCATGGCGCCGGCGCCAGGAAGGCGGCGCAGGGAGCGAGGAAGCCTAGGACCAGAGCCCCCCGAAGCGGCCCCCGGAAGCCGACCCGGTCGCTCATCAGGCCGAAGGCCAATGCTCCCACCGACGCGGCGGCGGCCTGGGCGCCGGCGAAGAGTCCCATGGTCGAGTCGGGCAGCCCGAAGGTCCTCAGCGCATGGACCGAGTAGAAGGGCACCGCCATGTCGATGAAGCCGATGGCCACCACCATGACCGTGAAACGCCGGAAGACCGGATCGGTGCGCAGGAGCCCCATGGAGGCCAGGCCCGTCTTGGCCGAGTCCACCTTCACCCGGCCCGTCCGCACCTCGCGGACCCACCACAGGGGGATGAGCGTGACCGCGAGTACCAAGAACCCCACGATGAACAGGGTGGCGTAACCGGCGGGGAAGGGCTGGGTCCGCAGGTGATGGGCCGACCAGAAGCCAATGGGCAGAGCAAGAACGGCGCTCAGGCTGGACGATCCGCCCCAAAGGCGGCCCCGGTAAGTCTCGGGCACACCCTCGTCGAGGAGCGATGCGTAGGCCGATAGGTTCACGCCCTCGGCGATGGACCGGATGCCCCAGCAGATGAAGAAGACCAGCAGCATCTTCGATGGGTCGGAGACGGCGAGGAAGGGCGCGGCGAGTCCCACCACGAGCATGGGCAGCCGCTCCACCATCCCCACACCGACCACGTACTTGCCGCGCCACTTCACCCGCCGTATCAGGTTGGGCGCATACAGTATCGGTAGCCACATTCCCACGGCATAGACCACGCGGATCATCGACACGGCCATGGGGGAATCCGTGAGCTGGAGGACGAAGGCCGGCGCGATGGTCTCGGGCGACATGATCGCCCAGCCCAGCGGCCAGCCCAGGGCATCGATGAACAGCAGGGGGAAGTTACGCCGGATACGCTGTCTAGAGTGGATTCGGCGCGGCCTGGGTTGGGGTGTGGGGTGGTCGCTGGACACGAAGATCCTCCGGGGCGGAACGAGCGCCGCGGGATTGTAGCATAGGGCTCCTGAAATCGCCCAGGTCCAGAGGCCACTTGCGCAGAAGCAGGAATTCAGGTGTTATAGCCGCGCGATCCCGTCGGGAATCTGTGAGCACGACCGGCGGACCCCAAGTGAGGTGTAGGAGGGACTTACATGATCCCGTTTTTGGAGGCCCACGGGCTGACCAACGTGGGCACGGTGCATTACGCCTTGCCCACCTCCGCTTTGTACGAATCCGTTGTCCGCCGAGGTGAGGGCGTTATCGCCCATCTTGGTCCTATGGTGGTGCGAACCGGTCACCACACGGGCCGGTCGCCCAAGGACAAGTTCATCGTCCGCGAGTCGAGCTCTGAGGAGCACATCTGGTGGGGCGACGTGAACGTCGAGCTGAGCCTCGATCACTACAAGGGCCTGCGCCAGAGGATGCTGGCCTATCTTCAGGGCAAAGAGCTCTTCGTCCAAGACGTGTACGCCGGCGCGGACAAGGACTACCGCACCAACATCCGCATCATCAGCCAGTACGCCTGGCACTCCATTTTCGCCCGCAATCTCTTCATCTTGCCCGAGGACAAGGAGCTGGACGGCTTCAAGCCCGAATGGGTCGTCTTCCACGCTCCGGGCTTCCACGCCTCGCCCGAGATCGATGGCACGAACTCCGAGGCCTTCATCGTGGTCAACTTCGGGGAGAAGACCATCCTCATCGGCGGCACCAACTACGGCGGCGAGATCAAGAAGTCC
>WJIW01000413.1 GCA_014730065.1 Armatimonadia bacterium
CCCCCCCCCCCCGCCACACCCCCAGGAGCACCGGCCGAAGCCGGCGGACCGTGGGTCCTACTCGGGCACGGACTCGCTCAGGGTGAGTACGCCGATGTCGGTATCGAGCCCAGGCTCTACCATCCACGAGCCGGGGTCGAGATCGACGTCGGTGTCCAGGTCGTCGTACCCCTCGGCGGTCACGTACAGGGAGTACGTGCCCGGATCGAGCAGAGCCGAGAAGGCGCCTGTATCCAGATTGGCCTCGGCGATGGGCGCGTCCTCGATGACCGTGACGGGCCCGGTCGACGTCTCGGCGATGACATCGATTTCGGCGGACTCGCGCGCCGCCGCCGGATCCAGGGCCAGGCTCAAGGTGCCCTGCGCCACCAGCGTGATAGGATCGAGAATGGTGGTGGGCGCCTCGGGCACCACGTACAGGCCCGCCTCATCGAGCAGCGAGCGGGAGTCGAAGGTCACGTAGCCGTCGGCGGTGATGACCAGGGCGTACGTGCCCGGGTCCAGGGCCATGGCGAACAGGCCGTCGTCTTGGTGCACGGCTGCGTCCTCAGCCACGACAGTCCAGGTGCCACCATCGAGCAGAAGGAGGTCCACCTGGGCCTCGGGCCACGCATCGGCGGGCTCCAGGTAGAAGGCTAGGCCGGGCTCGGGCAGGAGCTTGATGTCTCCGGCGTCGGTCTCCTCGCCGATGCTAACCTCGTAGAGCACAGGGGGCTCGAGGAGGCTGGAGTCGAAGGTCAGGTGGGTGGGATGCTGCACCACCAGCGAGTAGTCGCCCTGGGGCAGGAACAGCCGGAACCAAAGGTCGCCCGTGGTCTCATCCACGTATGCGTCCATCGAGGAGATGGGCTCGGTAGCGCTGGGCTCGTAGGCGCTAATCCGGGGCAGTATGCCGCCGGTGTCCCCAAGGGGGATGGTCCGGCCCACGATGGCGCCGAACTGCTCCCAGATGTCGCTGACCTCGAGGATGCGGATTCCAGTGGGCTTAAGCAGCGATTTGCCGCTGTTGCCAGCCACCACGATGGCCTGCTGGGGGTCGAAGTCGAGAACGATGGAGTTGATCACGTCTGGCTCCACAGTGAAGTGGCCCTTGAGCTTCAGGCCCGACTGCTGGGCCGAGGGATTCTTGAGAGCGATCTTGGTGCCGGGGTCGGAGCTCAAGGTGTAGTAGTTGGCTGGCTCGGAACCCGTGTTCGGCGCCAGGATCAGCCGAATCTCGGTGTACTCACCGGCGGGCACCTGGGCTTGCCCGAGCAGCTCCTGCCGGAAGTCCAGGTCGAGCACATCGTACGTCTGGGGAGGATCGAAGCTGACGACGCTGGGCACCCCCGCGTCGCCCATACCCTCCGATCCCTTCGGCACGGCCCGCACGCCCACGATGGTGATCACGACACTCTCGTAGTCGGCCGCGGCATCGGTAAGCCCGACCTGCAGCACAGCGGTAGAGGCTGCGGGCGGATCATCGCCGGGGGACGTGGGATCTCCGTCGCCTGTTCGGTCATCACCAGGTTCGCCTGCGGGAGTGGTGGCGCAGCTCACCGCGAAGGCGGCCATGAGGGCGATCACCGCCACGAGTAACAGGCTCCTTAGTCGCCAATTGCCATCCATCATCGAGCACCTCCGGTTTGGTGGGTGACCGCCGGGTCCAGCTTCCGTCCCCAGGGGCTGGCCTGGTCAGCCACCCTATAAACCAGTTATGCCCAAACTAGACAGCCCCCAAACGCCTCTTCTGCACCTGTCGCGGGCCTCCCCGTACAAGCGAAAGCGCGGGCGGCTGCCGCACCGCCCGCGCTTCCCGGCCGTATCCGAAGGACTCGGCCGTGGGGGTTGGATCTCTCGCTAGACGGTCGACTCGCCGGCCCCGCCGCCGTCGCCTTCACCATCGCCGGCGCCACTATCGTTGCCATCGCCGGAGTCGTCATCAGCGCCGTCATCGGTGCCATCCCCGTCGTCGACGGGCTCCTCGTAGCTCTCGGTCTCGATGAGGCGGATGCCGGTCGGCTTGAAGATGGCGCCGCCATTGCCGGTGACCACGATGGCCCACTCGGGATCGAAGTCGATGACCACGTTCTTCTCCTCGTTGCCCAGGGTGAACTTGCCGTTGATCTTCAGGCCGGACTGCTGGGCGGAGGGGGTCTTGATGGCGTACTTCAGCTTCTCGCCGTTCTCATCGGCCTCATCGGAGGCCAGGGTGTAGTAGTTGGCCAGCTTCCCGGGGTCGTCGTTGGCGGCCAGGACCAGGCGGACCTGGTTGTAGTCGCCCTGGGGGGCCTCGGCCACGCCAAGGGTCTTGGCGACGCCCTCATCCCACTGGAGCTGCATGACGTCGATGACCATGGGCTCGGCTGTGAAGTCGGCGATCAGGACCTTGCCCTCGTCCTCGTCGCCTTCCTCGCCGTCATCGGCCGGATCGTCAGCCGGGTCGTCACCGGTCTCGTCGCCGCTGCCATCACCGTCATCGGCGCCCTCTTCCTGCTCGGCGACCACACCGTCGCCCTCGCCATCGCCTTCCTCGCCATCATCGGCGGGATCGTCGGCGGGGTCATCGCCGGTCTCGTCGCCATCGTCGCCTTCGGTCTCGGCGGAGATCGCCCACACCTCGACGATCGTCAGGACGACCGACTCGTAGTCCAGGCTCGGCGCGTCGGTGAGGGCCAGCCGAAGGGTGCCGGTGCCCGTGGCGCTCGTGGTGCCCTCGTTGCTTCCCAGGTCCGTGCCGGGCCCTGTGGCGCACCCCACTATCGCCGCCGTCGCCAGGGCGCAGATGCCCACCAGGGCTAGCCATCTCGTCCTCGAACTCGTCATCTCGCGATTCTCCTCTCGGGCATTCCCGTCCACGCTCAAGGCGCGGGGTTGCGTTGTCTAGTGTCGCTACTATCACCAGTCTTCCCTGTCCAGCGCCGTGGCCATTGGTGACGGCCGCAAATCTGGCTGAGAATCTCTGCTCTCGCTATACGCACCCAAGGGAGGCTGGCCCGGACCTTCCCGCGGAGCCAGGAATCGGGCATTATGGTCTTGGGGAAGGGGCGCCGTGGGCCAGCCGGAGGTGCCGATGAGCGCGGCCGTCGAGAAGCGAGACCTTGCTATGACCGAGCGTGTGGCGCGGCTCCGGGAGGAAACCCTAGCGGCGCGGCCCTTCCTTTCCGCCGAACGGGCGGAGCTGGTTACCCGCTTCTACCAGGCCCACGCTGATGAGGGGCTGCCCTCTCCCATCTTGCGCGCTCGCTGCTTCGACTACATCCTACGGAATCGCTCGATTCACATCGGGCCCGACGACCTCATTGTGGGCGAGCGGGGTCCTTCGCCCAAGGCGACCCCCACCTACCCCGAGCTGTGCTGCCACTCGCTCGAGGACTTCGAGGTCATGAGCACCCGGGTCCGGACCAGGTACGCGGTCGATCAGGCCGTCCGCGACGCGTATGCCGAGCGGATCATCCCTTTCTGGCGAGGCCGGACCCTTCGGGAGCGGCTCTTCGAGGCCATGGAGCCCGAGTGGCAGGAGGCCTTCGAGGCCGGGGTCTTCACTGAGTTCATGGAGCAGCGGGCCCCGGGCCACGCGATCCTGGATGACAAGATCTACCGGCGGGGACTCCTGGATTTCAGGGCCGAGATCGAGGAGGTGCTGGCAAGGACCGATGACGCCGCCAAGCGCGATCAGCTCCAAGGCATGGCCATCTGTTGCGATGCCATGGTGGCCTTCGCCCAGCGCCATGCCGACCTGGCCCGGCGGCAGGCCGAGGACTCTGACGACCCCGTTCGGCGCGCGGAGCTGCTGCGCATCGCCGAGGTGTGCGAGCGCGTGCCGGCCCGAGCCCCCCGCGACTTCCATGAGGCCGTGCAGGCCTACTGGTTCGTGCACCTGGGTGTCATCAGTGAGCTGAACACGTGGGACTCATTCAACCCCGGACGGCTGGACCAGCATCTGTACCCCTTCTACCGCCATGGACTCGAGGCGGGCGTCCTGACGCGGGAGGCGGCGGCGGAGCTTCTCCAGTGCCTGTGGGTGAAGTTCAACAATCAGCCGGCCCCGCCCAAGGTGGGCATCACCGAGGAGCAGAGCGGGACCTATACGGATTTTGCCCTCATTAACATGGGCGGCGTCGATCAGCATGGCCGGGACGCGGTCAACGACGTGTCCTACCTGATGCTGGACGTGGCCGAGACCATGCGGCTGGTCCAGCCCAGCACCTGTATCCAGGTGAGCAAGGTCAACCCCGATGAGTTCATCCTGCGGGCCGCGAGGATCATCAAGACCGGCTTCGGCCAGCCATCGGTCTTCAACACCGACGTCATCGTGCGGGGCATGGTACGGGCCGGCAAGTCGCTGGAGGATGCCCGGGCCGGCGGGCCCAGCGGCTGCGTTACCGTGGCCGCCTTCGGCAAGGAGAGCTGCACCCTCACGGGTTACTGCAACTGGCCGAAGATCCTGGAGCTGGCGCTGAATGGTGGCGTGGACCCGCGGACGGGCAAGCGCATCGGTCCTGCCACGGGAGATGCCCGGAGCTTCGGGACATTCGAGGATCTGATGGAAGCGTACCGAGCTCAGCTCCGGTACTTCGTCGACCTCAAGATCGAGGGGAACAGCCGCATCGAGAAGCTGTATCTGGAGACCATGCCGGCTCCCTTCATGTCCGTGCTCATCGATGATTGCATCCAGAGAGGCGAGGACTACCACGGCTCGGGCCCTCGGTACAAGCCCACGTACATCCAGGGCGTGGGGCTGGGCACCGCCGCCGACGCCCTGGGGGCAACCCGGCATCACGTCTACGAGCAAGGCAGCCTGACCATGGACGAGCTGCTGCAGGCCATCGCGAAGGACTTCGAGGGCGACGAGCCGCTGCGCCAGCGTCTGCTCCGCAAGAGCCCCAAGTACGGCAACGACGATCCCGTGGGTGACGAGATCGCCAGGGGTCTGTTCGAGGCCTACTTCGAGGTACTGGATGGCCGCCCCAACTCCAAGGGCGGCGAGTATCGGGTTAACCTGCTACCCACGACGGTCCACGTCTACTTCGGCTCCGTGGTGGGAGCACTGCCCCACGGCCGGCCAGCCGGCGAGCCCCTCTCCGATGGCATCTCCCCGAGCCAGGGCGCCGATACCAAGGGTCCCACCGCCGTCGTTCGGTCGGCAGCCACTTGCATCGATCACTGGCGGACCGGCGGCACGCTGCTCAACCAGAAGTTCTCGCCCCACGTGCTATCGACGGAGGAGTCCCTCGGCAAGCTGAAAGACCTGATCCGGGGGTACTTCGCCCTGGGTGGGCATCATATCCAGTTCAACGTGGTCGATGCCGAGACTCTCAGGGACGCCCAAGCTCGGCCCGAGTCCCACCGCGACCTGATTGTGCGGGTGGCGGGGTACAGCGACTACTTCGTGGGGCTCGGCCCCGAGCTACAAGAGGAGATCATCGCCCGGACGGAGCAGGAGTCGCTCTAGGCCCGGAGGCGTCCCTCGGTCCCATGCCCGCGGAGGGTATCCCCGGGTTGACGGGAACACACCATCAGGACCCCGAGACGCGTATCGCGGGGGTCCGGCAAGATGGGAGTGGCGACCATGCCCGCCGACGACTCACGCGAGATCCGCGCCGCCCTCGACGCCTTCCAGGCGGGGATCGAGGCAGCCGTCGATAGCGAAGGGATTCCGGGGGTCTCCGTGGCCGTGGTGCTGGGCCAGGAGACTCTTCTCTGCCGAGGCTTCGGCAAGGCCGATCTGGAGTCCGGCCGAAGGGCCGATGGGGACACCGTCTACCGGGTCGCGTCGATCACCAAGCTCTTCACCGCGACGATGCTGCTCATGCTGCGGGACGAGGGCAAGCTGGGTCTGGACGACCCGCTGGCCGAGCACCTGCCCGAGGTGGACCTCACGTCATCGGGCCACGATCCACGCCCCGTGACCCTGCGGCAGCTCGCCTCCCACATGGGCGGCGTCCCTCGGGACCTGGAGATGGACTACTTCGCCGATGGGGCCTTCCCCACCCAAGAGACGCTCATCGAGCTGGCGGCCGGAATGCCCCTGCGCGCCGAGCCCATGTCCCAGTTCAAGTACTCGAACGTGGGTATGGCGCTGCTGGGCTACGCCCTGGAGAGGGTCGCCGGCATGCCCTACTCGAAGTTCGTGGAGGATCGCATTCTCCAGCCCCTGGGCATGGAGAGCAGCGGCTTCGATCCCGGAGGAGCCTTCGCCGAGCGGGGAGCCACGGGTTATACCCTCCGGCGAGAGGGCCCGCCCCAGGCCATCGATTACTTCCACTGCCAGGGCCTCACTCCCGCCGGGCAGCTCCATTCCACGGCACGGGATCTGGCCCGCTTCATGGCACTTCAGTTCACCGACGGGCCCGCGGGAGAGGACCGGCCCCTAGGGGGGGCCAGCCTGCGGGAGATGCATGCGCCGGTCTTCCTGGCCGACGACTGGGGGTTCGCCACGGCCCTCGGGTGGGTGCTGCGGCGCGGCGGCGACCTGGTGGTGAGCGCCCACGGCGGAAGCCTGCCTGGGTTCGTCTCGCGACTGGGTGTGGCCCGAAGCGCGGGCCTGGGCATCGCCGTTCTCTCCAATGCCCAGACCGACGGCCGTGCGTGGTCGCCCGACCCGGCGCTGAAGTCGGGCTTCGCGGCCATGGGAGCGGCCCTATCAAGCCTGCGGGACCGGCGGAAGGCCGGGGGCGATCCGACAGCCCCGGAGGAGTGGCGCCGGTACGCGGGCATCTACCGCATGCCCTTCTTCCCAGACGTCGAGGTCCGCATCATCGGCGACTCCCTCTACCTGGCGCGCCCCGGAGACAAGCCGGGCTCGGAGGCGCGGCTGAGGCACGAGGAGGGCCATACCTTCCTGATCGCCGAGGGACCGAGCGTGGCCGAGCCGGTCACCTTCGTCGTCGATGGAGAGCGGTGCACGGGGATGACCATGCCCGGCGGCAGCCTGAGCAAGCTATGACCTCCAGCCGGCACCATCGCGGGGGCGCGTGTAATGTGATTCGCCCGAAGCTGGACTGCTTCTTGGCTGAGAGGTCGGGTCCCCGTCGCGTTGGGGGCAGGCCGGAAGCGTGGAGCGTGGCGAATGGCATCATCCGTCTTCGTGAATCACCGGGCACCGAGCCGGCGCGCGGAGCGCCGTGGTCTCGGAGTGCCTGGGGCCGAGGGGGTTGGTGCCGTGTCCCAGTCCGATCGCTCGACGCCGGATGAGGTGCTCGTGCGTCGAGTGCTGGCCGGTGACACGGAGGCCTTCGCGCCCATCGTGGAGCGGTACCATAGCGCCATGCTCGCCGCGTCGATGCAGATGATCGGCGATACCGAGCTCGCCCATGACTGCGCCCAGGAGGCCTTCATCGAGGGCTTCCGCTCGCTGAGTAACCTGCGTGACCACTCGAGCCTACGGTCCTGGCTGTTCGGGATCCTGCGGAACCGATGCCGGAAGGCCCTTAGTCGGCGCCGGCTGCGGACGCTGCCTCTGGAAGACGAGACGGACATTCCAGCCGACAGTCATGACGAGAGGGATGCGCCGGACCGGCAGAGGTTGATGGACCTGCTATCGGAGCTGCCCGACAGCTACCGCGAGGTGCTGGCGGCCAGGTATCTGGCGGATATGGAGTACGAGGAGATCGCCGAGGCATTGGGCACCAGCGTGAACAACGTGAGGGTCCGGTGCTGCCGAGCGCGCGAGCGCCTGCGGGCGATCCTTGATCGTCGCGGAATTGGAAGGGAAGGACTACTCGGTGACGCGTAAGACCCCCTGTGAGGATTGGAAGGTCGCGCTGTCGGCTTACATCGACGGCGACGACACTAGCAGCAGCGTCGAGGCTCACCTCGCGGCCTGTGATGGCTGCCGCGAGTGGCTCGATCAGGTCGAAGCCGATCGCCGGCTGGTCGTACGCACCATGAAGAGCCCACCCGATGCCGGGTTCGTCGACGGCGTGATGGCGGAGATTCGGGACATCGCGAAGGGGAAGTCCAGGCGGAGCGACGCGCCCATGCAGTTGCCACGTGGGCGCTTCCGCTGGGGCGAGATCATCGCTGCAGCCGCCGCCGTGATTCTGTTCCTGGCCGTGGGAACGCCCATCTTCCTCAGCGCCCGAGCCAGCGCCCAGAAGGAGACGTGCCTGGACAACGCCCGGGCCGTGGCCAACGCCACCCGGGTGTATGCCAGCGATCACTGGGACCATCTGCCCGTCGAGCCGCAGTGGAAGGACGCCCTGGGGCCGTACGTGGAGGCCGAGCAGGTCTTCTACTGCCCCGATGGCAACGGTGGCGGGATGCTGTACGGGTTCCCCGTCAGCTTGAGCGGGCAGAACGTCCAGCGCATCGGCTACCCCGGGGCCACCCTTACCGTATTCGACCAAGG
Source organism: Armatimonadia bacterium (assembly GCA_014730065.1). Taxonomy (GTDB): domain Bacteria; phylum Armatimonadota; class Zipacnadia; order UBA1398; family UBA1398; genus UBA1398. The sequence goes on from WJIW01000413.1 coordinate 8,333, forward strand.
CCCCACGCCGGGCACCTTCGCGACGCGTCACGAGGGCACAGGTACGGTGGGGTTCTTGGACGGCCACGCGACGGCCCTGGCCGCCCTGCCCGGTGGCCTCAGGCCCGCTCGGCCCGATGCCTCACAGCCGTCCCCGGGCTTCGGTTCACATCCGGCGCCACCGAGCGCAGCGCCGCAGTAGTACGAGAGCGAGAAGAGATCTACTCGATGGCGCCGTTGTCCGAGGGATCCTCGGGCGGCGGCGCTGCCTCCACCTCGGAGATGCTCCGCAAGACCCCCGCGAGATGCCTGAGAAGCTGGCCGTCCGAGGGCATGGCATCGACTTTCTCGGCGAGCTGCTCGGCGGCCACGGAAGCCTCCCGGCATCGCGCTGCCGCCCCTGGCTCGCCCTTCACTCCGTCTCCAGCGGCCACGAGAAGCTCCTGCCAAGGGATCGCCCCCTTGACCTGAAGGTAGGCGCCGAGCTGCTTGAGCTGCTCGGCGATCTCCCGAAGCTGGGTCGCCGCATCCATTGCACTACCAACTCTCCATAGATGCGGGGATGCCCCGAGATGGAGCATCCCCGCGTTGCTTACCCGATGTCAAAGGGTGACTCTACTAGCTTACACCCGGAAACGGCCCACGGTGGACTGAAGCTCCGTGGCCGATGAGGCAGCTTCCTCCGAAGAGGCGGCGATCTCCTCCACGCCGGCGGAAAGCTGCTGGGTCGCCGCCGACGCTTCCTCGGCCGCCGCAGCCGATTCCTCGGACACGGCCGCCACCTGCTGGATCATGGCGTTGACCGAGTCGGCGATCTCCGCGGCCTGGGCGACCATCTGGTTGACCTGGTCGGCGGCTTCGGCGATGGCCGTGCGCTCCGTGTCCACGCTGCTCATCTGGCCGTGGGCCGCGCCCACGGCCTGGGTGACGCTGGCGACGCCTTGGGCAGCACTCTCGGCGGCCTCGGTGATGCGGTCAAGAGCGGCGGCAGCCTGCTTGGCAAGCTGGGTGCCCTCCTCGGCCGCGGCCGAGCCCTGCTCCTGAAGTGAGACCACTTCGTCGATACTCGTCTGCACTTCGCGAACGATGGACGCGATCTCGCCCGAGGATTGGGCCGCACGCTCGGCGAGCTTCCGGACCTCGTCGGCCACCACGGCGAAGCCCTTGCCGTGCTCGCCCGCCCGGGCGGCCTCGATAGCGGCATTCAGGGCCAGCAGGTTGGTCTGCTCGGCCACATCGTTGATGACCTCGACCATCTCACCGATGGCCTGGGACTGCTCGGCCAGCCCGCGCACTCGCTCCATGGCCTGGCTGGAGTTCTCGGCGATGGCGGTCATGCCGGCATCGGTCTTCTGAGCGACCTCCTGGCCCTCGACGGCGGCCGACCGCACGTTCTCGGCGGCCTGGCCCACCTCTTCGGAGATCCGCTGGATCTCGCCCATGGCCTCACCCATGTTCTGGATGCTCCGGCCCGCCGACTCGACGGCGCTGCCCACAGACTCCTGGCCGCTGCGGATCGAGGCGATGACCTGGTTCTGCTCCTCGACCTGCCGGGTGGCCTGCTCGAGCTGCTCCGACTGGCTTGTGGCGCCCGAGGCAACGTCTTCGGCGGCCTTGCTGACCTGCTGCACGCCGTTGGCCGGCTCCTGGGACGACGCGGCGACCTGCTGGGAGGCCGCGGCCACGCCCTGGGAGGCCTCTTGGGACGACCGCACGATGTCGTGGACATTGTCGACGAACTGGTTGAAGCGCGCCGACAGCTCACCGATCTCGTCCTGACTCCTGATCTCAAGCCGCTGGGTCAGGTCGCCATCCCCTTCAGCGATCTCCCGGATCGCCTCGACCACATGGCCGATGCCCTTGGAGATGCCCAACGCGACCCAC
>WJIW01000414.1 GCA_014730065.1 Armatimonadia bacterium
ATGGAGCCCCCGAAGCTGCTGGCCCTCTCACCCGCGGGGGAGCGGACCGAGATCCTCCGTACCGAGACGGACCGGTTCGCCGATGTACCTAAGCCCCGGGTCGATCGCTTCAAGATGCCCTTCAGCTTCAGCAAGCGTCCCGAGGACGAGTCGCTCCTCGGTAAGCTGATCCTGCCGCCGGACTTCGACCCCGATCGCCAGTATCCCGTGGTGCTCTCCTGCGTGTACGCGGGCCAGGGGAAAAGCGGCTTTGGCCGGTACCAGCTCCTGGATAGCTTCATGGCGGCGGAGATGGGCTACATCGCCGTCGGGCTCGACCTGCGGGCCTCTATGGGGTACGGCCACCAGTTCCTGACCGGCTACTACAAGTCCCTGGGCATCATCGATGCCGAGGAATGCGTACGCTGCGCCGAGTACCTAAGCGGGCTGCCGTACGTGGATGGCGAGCGCATCGGCATCTGGGGCGGCAGCTACGGCGGGTTCCTGGTGCTCATGGCCATGTGCAACCATCCGGGGGTCTTCCATACGGGGGTGTCCTGGAAGCCCGTCACCGACTGGCGGAACTACTGGGACAGCTACACGGCGCCGCGCCTCACCCGGCCCGACGACGATCGCGAGGTGTTCAAGGCGACCTCGCCCGTGTTCCACGCCGAGGGGCTGGAGGGCAACCTGCTGCTCGTTCATGGAATGCAGGATGACAACGTGCTCTTCCAGGACGCGGCGTGGATGATCCAGGAGCTGGTGGAGGCCGGGAAGTACTTCGACCTGATGATCTATCCCAAGGACGACCACGGCCTGACCAAGCGCGAGGAGAGCCTTCCCGACCTGATGGAACGCATCGCCGCGTACCTCGAGGAGCACATGGGGCTCGGGCCAATCGAATGAGGGTCCGCGGCCGTGGCCCCGGCTGCCCGGTTACGCGCCTGGAGGTGCACCCGTGTTAGTGCGAGCAAGCCTGCTCATACCCGCTGCCCTAGTGGTTTCGGCAGCCATGCAGTCGGGAGCCCGCGCCCAAGAGCCGCCTTCCCCCCGCATCGGACTCTGGTACACCGTATGGTGGACCGAGGCCGACGAGTACAACCACTGGGCCGATTGCCACGTCTTCCCACTGCGCGGGATCTACGACGCCGGCGATCCAGAGCTTATCGCCGATCACTACAGCCAGTTCGTCGATCTGGGCATCGACTTCCTGATCATGGACGATACCAACGGCTGGGCCAATGATGGCGGACTCATCGCCCGGAACATCGAGGCATGGTTCGACTTCATGGATGGTCTCCCCGAGGAGGAGCGCATCCCCATCTGCATCGGCAGCGGGGGCGAGATGCGCCTCATGGGCGCCGACGGTCAGCAGCAGGCCGCGGACCACTACTGGGACGAGCTGGCCCAGCGGCCGAGCTACTTCCACCTGGATGGCAAGCCGCTGCTCCTGGTGGACACGGACAAGAACTACGGACCCGAGGACTGGGACGACGAGCGCTTCACCGTGCGGTGGGCCTACAATGGCGACAACACCGAAGCGATGGTCCGCAACCAGGCGTGGGGATGGGGCGCCTTCGGGACCCCGCCGGTGCTCGAGGAGAGCATGCCCATGTGGCCCGGCCACCGGTTCCATGCCTGGGTCATCGAGCATGGCCGGGACGTGCTGGAGGAGCCGCGGGAAGGGGGACAGAGGTACGTCCGCAACTGGCTCCACTGCCTGGAGGCCGCCCCCGAGTTCATCACCATCGCCGACTGGAACAACTTCCAGGAGGAGACGGCCATCGAGGACAGCTACCACTGGCTCGACCCGATGGGCTACTGCGTGCCCAACCTCTACACCCGGATCACCCGGGCCTACAGCCGGCTTCGCACCGGCGACCTGGTGGAGGGAGAGTACTATCGCGAGAAGTCCAGCCCCCACGTGTACCTCTATGACGGCGAGGCGCTGGTGCACCAGGGCGCGCAGCCGAAGTGGGCGACGGTGATCCTCACCCCCGACGGCTTCCTCCAAGCTGCCGGGGCGCCGGAGCCCGAGAGCGGGTAGGGGATCACGATGAGACGCAGAGAGTTCGTGCAGGTCACGGCCACCACGCTGGCGGGCGCGAGCCTCGCCGGCCGCGTCACTGGCCGCCAGGAGGATGAGGATATGCCACAAGGGGAGCGTGGCCCGGTTCGGGTGGGCATCGTGGGCTGCGGTCCGGGCACCCATGGGGAGGTCTGGGCCCGGATGCTGGCTAGCCCCGATGGCGCACACCTGGGAATGGTACCCACCAAGGTGTGGGATGCCGACGCCGACACGGCGAGGGCACTGGCCGAGGAGTGCGGCACCGAGGCTGTCGCTACCCACCTGGAGGCCGGCGAGGATGTGGACGGAGTCCTCATCACCGAGCTACTTCCAGAGCGGTACTTGGAGCTGTCCCGGCCATTCTTGGAGCGCGGGATGAAGGTCTTCTACAACCGGCCCTTCGCCGGCTCCATTGCGGACGCCAAGGAGATCTGCCGCCTGGCGAAGGAGCATGGCGCGCCGGTCTACTCCGCGTCCGCCCTGTACCACACCGAAGCGGGGGCAGCGGCTCGGGAGAGCTTGAAGGAGTGGTCTCCGGTCCGGCTCTTCACCATGACCGGTCCTACCGACCACATCGTCTTCTACCTGCCCCACGCCATCGCGGCTCTGGTAAGTGTGCTGGGCACGTGAGTGGAGACGGTGCGGACCGTCTCCATGG
>WJIW01000415.1 GCA_014730065.1 Armatimonadia bacterium
ACGGCGACAACGGCGCCGGCCCGCCGTGGAGTATGAACCCCACCAACGATGCGGTCGTGAGCGAGGCCGAGATCCAGTATCCCTCCGAGTCAACCATGTGGTACGACTCGACCATCACCGGGCCACCGAGCTTCTACTCGCCAGCGGTCCCGAGGCACAGCGAGGGTGCCAATGCCACCTTCTGTGACGGGCACGCTAAGATCGTGCGCTTCACCAACGTCGACACCTTCAGTGATCCCATGGCCGGTTCTTTCGAGGGCGGGATGGTCGCCAGCGGACCGTACTCCTTCGAGGGACCGGGCGACCCCAAGGACTTGAGCAACGACTACCCCGACGAGCTGTGGGGCGTTGTGTTCAAGTCCGGGGGCGACGAGTGGGTCAGCGACTTGCGGTAACTGGCCCAGTGGCCATCGATCCGCTACGGACGCGCGTGGCCAGGCGGCCGCGCGCGTCTTTGCGTTGGGGGCAACCTTGAGGCAGCGCGGCCCACTGCTGGCACCCGGTATTCGCTGGGCACTGGTCGGCCTGGCGGCCATCGGCCTCGGCGCTGCCGCCGGCTGGGGGGCCAAGGCGTACCGCTCCTGGCAGGCCGAGGAGGCCCGGGCTGCCGCCCGCCGCGAAGCCGAGCAGGTCGAGCTCGATCAGCGCGCCGCCGGCATCGCCTTCAGGGGTGCCATCTCCGATCTGTACCGCCACGATGCCGCCGATGCTCTGGAGGATCTGGCCGAGGCGAAGGAGGCTGATCCGGGCAACGGCTACACTCGTCTGCTGACTGCCATCGCCTTGGTGGAGCTCGGCCGGACCGAGGAGGCCGTGGACTCGGTGTCGCTGGCCGCCCGGCGCGACTGGACCGACTACTCCCATCTGCTGGGCCTGCCGACGGGGCCTGCGATGCGCCGGGAGCGCGAGCTGCTGGAGCGGGCAGAGGACGAGCTGTGCGAGGCCTTCGCCGACCTGCCGACGACCGAGGCCCTTGCGGCGCTGGACGACCTACGGGAGGCGGGGCTGCGTCTCGCGGACCTAAGGCCCGCAAGCCCGCTACACCTCCAGCGCGGCGCCCTTCTGCGCCTCCATGCCAGCCGTGCCGCCCTCGGCGTCGCCAGGCCGCAGGGGAGCGAGGACACCGTGGCCCGGTGGACCGAGCGCGTAAGGCTCGACGGTGACTGGTCTCAGCTCGTGAAGGCCCGGGCGCGCGACCTCGTCTCCAGCCTCGCCGATACCCAGGCATTCACGTCCGATGCGTGGGCTGAGCGCCTTGAGCGCGAGGAGGGGATGATCGCGGAGCTGATCGCCCAAGCCCCCGAGTGAAGGCCATGGCGGGGCCTCCGCGAAGATAGGGGAGCCGGGCCGATGCTGGCGCCGGCCGAGGGAGCGTTGCCGTGCCGTCGCTAACCAGCTTGCTGCAAGAGCCGGGCCCCACACTCATCGCCAGCCTGCCGCGGAACGACGCCGATCTGGCCCAGGCCGCGGCCGCGGGGGGTGCCCACGCGCTCAAGGTACACATACATGCCCACCACCAGGCCTCGGGCACCGGGTTCGGTGATCTTGCGACGGAGCGGGCGGCCCTGGAAGCGATTCGTAGCTCCACGGATGGGCCCATCGGTGTGGTCGTCGGCGATGGGTCGGCCGTCGCCACCCCCCAGGAGGTCCAGGAGCTTGCCGACATGGGCATGGACTTCATCGATGCCTATACCCGGCACATGCCCGCCTGGATGCTGCGGGATCCGGAGATGGAGATCATGGGCGCCCTCGCCCCCGAGGACTCGCCCGAGGAGTGGGCCGTCCTGGCGGGCCTCTTCGACTGCATGGAAGCCGCGGTGCTCCCCCACGAGCGCTACGGCACGGCCCTCACGGCCCACGACCTGAGCCTGTACAGCAGGATCCGCGCGTCGGTGGACCGGCCGCTGGTCGTTCCCACCCAATTGGCTCTCACTTCCCAAGATGTGCCTCTTCTGGCGGCCATGGGTATGGAAGCCATAATGATCGGGGCCATCGTCACCGGCAAGGACACGGCGGGCATGGAATCCGCCTGCCGGGACTTCCGGGCGGCCTGTGACCAGATACCCAGGCAATAGGAACGGGAGCAGCCACTATATGGGAGTCTTTCTGCCAACCAGCGCCTTCGGGAACGATCATCTTCTGGTATGCATGGGAGCCAAGGGCGAGGTCATGTCTTTGTTCGCCCCGCGTGTGGACTACGCCCAGCATGTGCGCGAAGCCCTGCCCGGGATCTGGCTGCCCGATGAGCCGAGCACGCCCTTCAATTACACCTTCGAGGACACGTTCCGCCAGGACCAGTGGCTCCGGCCCGGCAGCAATGTCCTGGAGACGAACCTGATCTCCGACGACCTGAACCTGCGCCTGGAGTTCACCGACCTGGCCCACGCCCGATTCCCCGTGCTCGTCCGGCGCATCCGGCTCTCCATGCCCCGCCGGCCGGTGGGGCATAGAGTGGACACGACCGAGGGACGCCGGATCCGGTTCAGCCACTACCTTCGTCTGGCCTTGGGCGAGTGTGACGAGAAGAACGCGGTGCATCATCTGCATATCCACAAGGTCATGCGCCAGATGTGGCGCGACCACTACATGGTCATCGGCTGCTCCGAGCCCTACTATCACCAATGCGGCAAATGGCGCGATGGCTTCAGCCAAGTCAAGCACGATATGGAGCACGGCTGGCTCTCGGGCCAGGAGCAGGACATCGGCCAAGTGGACTTCGCCATAGGCGTCGATGGCGGTCTCGTGCCCGGTGAGACGTGGGAGTTCAAGCTCACCTTCGCCTATGGCGACTCCGAGGAGGGGGCCATCAACCGATGCCTCCAGACCCTGGAGGAGGACTTCGAGGAGCAGGCCGCGGCCGTCGAGGAGCGCTGCCGCACCTACTACGAGCCACTCATTCGGGGCTACGAGCAGACCGACTGGGATGACCAGCTCAAGCGGGCCCTGCTGACCATCCGCGACCTGGCCGATGAGCATACGGGCGCCGTGGTCGCTGCTCCGGAGTTCGACCCCACCTACGAGCTGTCCGGCGGGTACGGCTACTGCTGGCCGCGGGATGCCGCCGAGGTCTGCATGGCCCTCGCCGCCCTGGGCGACCACGACATCCCCCGCCGGGCTCTTAGCTGGTGCAAGGACACCCAGCTCGGCACGGGGCACTGGTACCAGCGTTACTGGAGCGACGGCCAGCATGCTCCCTCGTGGTGCGTGTACCCGGACTTCTACCAGCTAGACCAGACCTGCTGCACCCTGTGGGCCATCTGCGAGCTGGCCGATCACCTGGAGGGCCCCGAGCGCACCAGCTACCTTTCCGAGATGGAGGAGTGCGCTCATCGCGCCCTGAGTGCCTTGCTGGAGACGCTCCAGAAGGACGGCCTCCATGAGACCGCTGCCGACGCCTGGGAGGTCCACCGGGGCTCCTTCACCTACACCAACTCCGCCCTCTATGCGGCCCTCCGGGGTTGTGAACGGGTCTTCGAGGCCGACTGCGGCAGCCAGGCCGATCGCGTCAAGGAGGCCGTCATCGAGAAGCTCTGGATCGAGCGGGAGCGGCGGTTCGCCCGGGGCCTCACTATCACCCGAGAGCTGGACACCGCCCGGGACTCCTCCACGCTGGGTGTCTTCGACCCGTACGGATTGCTCGACCTGAGCGATTCCAGCGAGCGATCCATGGCAGCGGATCACCTCGCGGCCATCGAGGACTCCCTGGGCGTGGATACCAAGGGCGGGACCGCCATCCTGCGGTTCGAGAACGAGAACTACATGGGCGGCGGCCCGGCTGCGGTCAACACCCTATGGGTCGCCCGGAGCCACCTGCGTCTGGCGCGCACGGCCGAGGGCGATGAGGTCGCCGATCGGGTCCAGAAGGCCCGCAAGTACATAGGAACGGCCCTGGCCAACACCAACCCCACGGGCCAGCTCCCCGAGCTGATTCCGTGGAACGGCTACGACTACTGGGCGGCCCCCCACGGCTGGGCTACGGCCGTTCTGGTGGACTGCATCCGGATGCTTGCGGAGTTCTCCGATCATGCGGGTAGCGCTCCTACCACTCGATGACCGTCCGTGCCATACGCGCTTCCCGGCCCGGCTAGCCGAGGCGGCGGGCATCGAGCTTCTGCTGCCGCCGAGGGAGCTACTGGGCTGGTTCGACCGGCCGGGCGATCCCGACGGCGTGCTGGACTGGCTGGAGGATGCCGCCACCTCGTGCGACGCCCTGGCCGTGTGCGTCGAGATGGCCACGTGTGGCGGGCTGGTCACCTCCCGCCGATCCGGGACCGCCGCCCAAGCCGCCCTCGATAGGCTGGACCGGATGGCGGCAATCCTCCCTCTGTGCCCCGGCCCCAAGTACCTGGGCTCAGTCATCATGCGTGCCACGGTCACCGTCTCCGCCGCCGACCAGATGGACGCCTATGCGCGAATCGCCCGGTACTCGGAGCTCCGTGAGAGCGCCGACTCCGGCGATCGTGAGGCGCTGGGCGAGATCCGCTCCATCGAGCAGTCCTTGCCGCCGGGCGTGCTCGACGACTACCTAGCGGCTCGCGAAAGAAACCACTCCGTCAATCTGCGGTGTGTGGACTTGGCCGCGGGAGGGATAGTCGATGGACTCGTCCTCACCCAGGAGGACTGCCGACCCCGGGGCATCCACCGCCGCGAGCAGGCGGCGCTGCTCCGCCGAGCCGCGTGCCTCGACCCCGGCCGGGTGCTCCTCCATCCGGGGGCGGACGAGCTGTCCATGGCATTACTCGCGCGAGCCGCTGTTGCGGTGGCGAGGATCCAGCCCCGAGCGCGAGTCCGGCTTCTGCCACCAGAGGGTGGCGACCGCATCGCTCCCTTCGAGGATCAGCCGATCCGCGGAACCGTTGACGGCCAAGCCCGAGCCGCGGGGGTGGCTTTGGTCGAGGCTCGGAGGGCGCCGCTGCTCGCCGTCATCGCTCCCCTCGAAGGGCCCACAGACCTCACCGGGGACGACTATCCCGCATCACGAGGCGGGTCGACCGACTGGATCCGAGAGGGTCTGGATACCTTGGCCGGCGGTGGTGGGCCACTGGTCCTCGCCGATTGCGCCGTGGCCAATGGCGCCCATCTGCCGGTGCTCGACGCCCTCGCCGACCACCCGGCCCGGCAGCGGCTCCTGGCGTACCTGGCTTGGAACACGGCGGGCAACACGCTGGGCACCGCCACCGCGCTCCTCGCCCTGCTCCCGCTGATGCCCGACGGATACCAGGCCCTGGAGCGCTTCCGGTTCGAGCGACTCGTCGACGATGCCATCTACCAGTCGGTGGTGCGGGCGGAGCTGGTCCGCTGGGTGGAGGATCGGGGCGGCGATCCGCACCGCATGTCGCCGAGCCTGGCCCGGGCCGCCGAGGAGTGGCTATCGGCCCGGCTCATCGCGGCCGCCGAGGGCCGGGGCTGGGTGCCCAAGGGGCTGACCTGGGACATCGCCCTACCATGGGACCGGACCTTCGAGTGCGATGTGGAGCTTCGGCCGGAGCCAGCGCCGTCGATGGGTACAGCGTGAGGGGAGGCGCCCATCGCGGCACGCCTCCCCGCCGGTGGGTTCGTCCTGGGCCTAGTTGGCGGCCTGCTCCCCTGGCATCTGGGCCAGTGAGAGCACCTTGTCCGCGTACTTCCAGGAGACGCCCGGCGGCCGGTTGCCGCCATTGTAGTGGGCCAGCATCTCCCGCTCGTCGCACTGATACAGGGATCGCCAGGTGGCCAGCTCCTGGCAGCCCATGGAGATGTTCCGCTCCACCTCGTAGATGCGGTCACCGTGGAGCTGCATGAGCCCGTGGTCATTGGTCGGGCTGACGGCCGTCAGCGTGTAGTTCGACTCGACCTTGATCAGCGCCGCGACGAGCTCGGGCCGGAGGCTGTGCTGCCGGGACTCCCGAGCGATGGCCAGGGCGATGTCGTAGGCCAGGGCGTCGGGCAGGTCCTCTCGGAAGCTCATGATGAGAGGCACCAGCCCGGCCGCCGTCTCCCCGTCGAGCAGAAGTACTCGCTGGAGACGCTCACTGCGCGACTCCTTCACCGCGGGGGTTTCCGGCTCCACCGCGATGGGTGCGATTAAGTCCAGGCCCCAGGGGGCCTCTGCGGCGACCGGCGACCTCGCGTGCCCCGTGGCCACTAGCAGCTTCTCGGTGGCGTAGGTCGGTACCGCGGTGGGTGTCGTCGACTCCTCGGCCGAGGCCCCACTCGCGACCAGTGCGCCCACGGTGCAGGCGCCCGCCGCGAGCAGGACCATCGCCGCGAAGGACGTGGCTCCCGACGTGCCGACGGACAATCGAGGTCTCTTGCGCTTACTGCTCCTTATGCTCGCTAGCATTCACTTACCTCCCGCGCTTCCGCGCATGGCTCCCCGCGCCGGACCTGCCGAGCAGGCAGCTTGCTCCCTGCTCGGGCTCGGCGAGGCGCGGCGAGCGTTGGGAGGACGCCAAGGCGTCCCCCGGTACCCCTCTGTCGTTGCCATGTCTGTGTAGGCCCCAACGGCCAGACAACGTACGAAGCGGGAGTGTAGCAAATGCGAGGAAACTTGCAAAGGGGGATTTCAAACAAATATTTGAGAAGTGAGGGGAGCCCAGGGTCTCATGCCGAAGAGGCAAGGGCGGTCGCGGCGGGCCCCTCCCCGCTGCCCGTCGACGACAGAGGCGCAATGCCGCACCGGGCATGGACACGGGACAAACCCTCGGCGGCGGCATCGCGCACCGAGCCACTGGGGTCGTCCAGCGCGGCCGTAAGTGGGTCGACGGCTCCGGCGTCGCCGACCTTGCCGAGAGCCCTTGCGGCGGCCCGCCGCACCCGCCATTCGGGATCGTCCAGCGCCGAGGTCAGCGAGTCCATGGCCCTCAGGTCACCGATCCTGCCGAGGACGCAGGCGGCCCCCCACCGTACCTCGATCCCTCCCTTCACCAGAGCGTCCATGAGGGGGGCCATGGCCGATGGCCCACGGGACGCCAAGGCGTCGGCGGCGGCCAGGCGAACGTCCTCGTCCTCATCCGCCAGAACTGCGAGTAAGGCCTCGGTGGCCTCGGCACCCCTTACGCTGGCCAGGGACTTCACCGCGCGAGCGCGGATGAGCCACCGGCTGTCTCCGAGGGCGTCGATCAGCGCATCGATATCAGTCATGTCAGGATCGCTTCCCTTCCACCCTTTTTGCCAGGCCAAGCTGATCGGCCGCTTCACTGCCGACGGCTGCAAGACACTGGCTTCGGCTCCGTGCTGAGACTTGGCCCACCATGGCCGACGCAGGATATATGCCAGATGCCGGGCCGTGGGGGGCGGCCCGCCTCGTCAGTGGGGGTAAGTTAGTGTGACTATGAACCGGCCCCCACCCGCGACACCGTGCCCCTTTGGAGGGACCTGACCGTCGCACCCGGAATGCCGGGCCACTGGATGGCGGGCAACGGAGGAGCGCGAACACGATGAGCACCGGACTCGGCGCGTCACGTAGGGAGTTCCTGAGGGCGATGGGTACCGCGGCCGTCGGCGCCCTCGGTGCGGGCTGGGCGATGGCCCAGGAGGGTGGCCCGGGCGGCCCCGGGGATGACCGCAAGGTAAGGGTTGGAATCGTGGGGGGCGGGTTCGGTGCGGCCTTCCAATGGCACCTGGACCCGGGGTGCATCGTGGAAGCCGTGAGCGACCTTCGGCAGGACCGCCGCGAGCACCTCATGGCCGTGTACCAATGCGAGAAGGCCTACGACTCCCTGGAGGAGCTGATCCTCGATGACGCCATCGACGCCGTCGCTGTGTTCACCGGGGCCCCCGACCACGTCCGGCACTGCACGGCGGTGATGGACACCGGTAAGCATGTGATGAGCGCCGTGCCCGCGGGCCTGACCCTGGAGGGATGCGAGCAGCTCATCGAGGCCAAGGAGCGTAATGGTGTCATCTACATGATGGCCGAGACCAGCCACTACCGCCCCGAGACCATCCTGATGCGGCAGCTCTACCAGGACGGCGTGTTCGGCGAGATCGAGTACTGCGAGATGGAGTACTACCATCCGGCGCGGCCGGGCAGCGCCGAGCGCCAGGCCCTTTGGTACTGGAATGGCGAGCCGACGTGGCGCCACAACTACCCGCCCATGCTCTACCCGACCCACTGCACCGACTTCATCGTCGGCGTCACCGGCGAGCGCTACACCGAAGTCTCCTGCATGGGGCTGAGGCCCACGGCCGAGGAGGATCCTGAGACGGTCGACAACCAGTACGATAACCCCTTCGACACTGGCATCGCGCTGATGCGCACCGATCGCGGACACATCACCCGCTGCAACCGGTCGCGGCTCCTCCATGCCCACGGCGAGCGGGCCCAGTGGTTCGGGGCCGAGTCGGCGGCCTTCATGCCGAGCTGGGCGGGGCAGCCCTTCGTGGTCAAGCGGGTGGGCGAGGCGGACCTGACCTCCCATCCCGACTACATGCATCTGCTCCCCGAGCCCATGCGCGTGCCCACGGGCCACGGCAACTCACACGCGTTCTTGACCCATGAGTTCATCCTGGCCCTGCTCCAGGAGCGCGAGCCCGAGGTCAACGTGTACGACGCCGTCGCCGAGACGGCACCAGGCATCGTCGCCCACCAGTCCGCCCTGAAGGGCGGCGAGCTGATGAAGATCCCCTCCTTCGATCCGGCTTAGGCCGGGCATGCCACGTCATCCGCTGATAGGCGTGTTGGGGAGCCTGCGCAGATACGACTAGCCAGGGGCGCCGAGCTCTCGATCGAGCCGGTCCCGCAGGCGTCGTACCTCGCCTGGGTGCTCCGGGGCCAGGTCGCGCTGCTCTGCGGGGTCCTGATCCAGATCGTACAGCCGGCACTCGTCCTCGTCGGTGTGGACCAGCTTGAGGTTTCGATCGATGATCACGCGCCATCCCCGGAGGGCGCTGACCACCACGTCGCGGTTCGCGTCCACCTGCCCTGTCAGCACCGGCCACAGTCCGCAGGAGTCCACGTCTTCACCGGGCTCCAGGCTGGCCGTCTCCAGGAAGGTGGCGGCCAGATCGCTGTTCTCCGCGGGCGCGTGGGTCGTCCGGCCGGCATCGACCCCAGGACCGGCCACCACGAGTGGGACCCCCACCGAGGGCTGCCAGGGCACGCTCTTGCCGAACCGGTCATGGTCACCCAGCATCTCACCGTGGTCGCTGCTGTACACCACGAGCGTGCGGTTGGTCTCGTCGCGCCGGGCCACTTCCATGAGGATCAGGCCGATCCACCGGTCGATGTTCTCGACCATGGCGGCATAGTTCCGGCGGATCCCCACATGGTGCTCGGGGGTGAGCTTCGTGGAGGCGACGGGCTGGGAGAAGTCCACGCCCCTCCAGCGGTTCCACATGCTCTCGGTCACGTCCCAAGGGTTGTGGGGCCCGGTGAAGTTCACCGTCAGGTACCAGGGCCGGTTCCGCGGGGCTTCCCGCAGGAGCCGGACAGCGTGCCGGCCGATGAAGTTGTCGCTGTAGGCGTGGTCGGGCAAGGGGGTGGGATCGGTCGAGTGCCCGCGGTGCCGCAGGTCCTCGATGTGGGCCTTGGCCAGGCCCTGCTCGTAGAGATACGCCATGTACGGGTCGCCGGGCTCGGCGTGGCCGGCAATGACCTCGTCGGGCTCACCTGCACTCATGTTCACCGCGTCGTACTTGCCCGCGCTGTTGATCCCGTCGGAGAAGCCCCACTCGTGGACATCGTTCTTGCCGTCGATGCCCCAGTTGCCCTCGGGCTTGTTCAAGTCGAACTTGCCGCAGGCGATGACATGATACCCCGCCTCGTCGCGCAGCCGCTGGTAGTGGGTGGGCAGATCGAGGGGGTACCGGTCGCCGTTGTCGGTGACGCCGCAGCCCGGGTACCGCATGCCCGACGCGAGACACGCTCGGGAGGGCGCACTCAGAGGCGAGGGACAGATGGCGCGCCGGAAGCTCACGCCGCGGCCCATCAGCAGCTCCAGGTTGGGCATCCGAAGGGGTAAGCTCCGGTTGAGGGGGGTCCAGTCGTAGCGGTGCTGATCGGGGTAGAAGAAGAGGATGTTCGGCTTCATCATCGCCTCCACCGCTGGCCTGGAGAGCTGTTCGGCAGGAAGGGGATCGGGGCCTTCTGGCGCGCTAGCGGCGAACGTGACCGTGGTCGGTGGCGACGGTGCGTCCCATGGCGCGAACGCGCTCGGTGATACGGTCTCGGCAGGTGGCTGACGTGACGTCGACGATGGGCTTACCGGGGTACAGCAGATACGCCTCGCGCTGGGTCTCGGGCGTGAGGTTCGGCATGAGCACGTTCGCCCCCGCCTCGAGCCCCTTCTCGCCCCCCTGGGGGTCCAGTGCGCCCAGGGCGGTGGTGGCTGGCAGGTGGGCGTGGGGGAAGACCAGGCGAAGAGTCGCCAGCAGGTTGAGCGCCTGGTCCAGGGTGCCGCCGTTGGCACCGGCCAGCGGCGTATCGGGATGGGTGATGAAGGGCCCCACGCCAATCATCTCGGCCCCCAGCTCATGCATCCAGATCACATCATCGGCTGTGGACACCACGGTCTGTCCGGGCAGACCCACCAGCACGCCCGTGCCGAGCTGGTAGCCGAGGGCCTTGAGCTGCCCCAGGCAGCGCATCCGTCGCTCCAGGTCGCCATCGGGGTGCATCGCGGCGAACAAGGCGGGATCCGTCGTCTCGATCCGTAGCAGGTACCTGTCGGCGCCGGCCTCTCGCCAAGCGGCGTACGTCACGTCGCTCCGCTCTCCCAGGCTGAGGGTGATGGCCAGGTCGGTCTCGGCCTTGATGCTCCGAAGCATGCCCGCCATGACCTCAGTCTCATAGTACAGGTCCTCGCCCGACTGAAGCACGACGGTACGGTAGCCCAGGTCCTCGGCTTGGTGAGCCAGGGCGAGAACCTCGCCGGGCGTGAGACGGTACCGGCGCACGCCGGTATGGTCGAGGCGGAGCCCGCAGTACATGCAGTTGCGGCGGCAGTAGTTCGATAGCTCGATGAGGGCCCGCAGGTGGACCTCGTCGCCCATGGTCCGGGTCCGAAGCTCATCGGCCGCCCGCCGTAATCGCTCGGCCTCGGGGCCCTCGGCGGCGAGCAGCGGCACGAGCCAGCTCCGGGCGGGCTCGGCGGCAGCCACGGCCCGCTCCAGGGCCTCGTCGAATCCCAGTGTCGTGTCCAGGCTGCCGCCCGCGCCACTCAAGAGCGGATCACCTCATCCTCGGTCACCAGCATGTCCATAGGCAGGTCTAGGCCGGAGTATGGCACGGCCTGAAGGAGCTGGAAGGAGAAGCCCACGCCGATCGCCGGCACATCGTGGCGGGAGAAGAACACATCGTAGAAGCCGCCGCCGTACCCGAGCCGATGCCGGGTCGAGCGCGAGAAAGCCACGGCGGGCACCAGCACCAGGTCCAGTGTGGCATCAACCCAGTCATCCTCCAAGGCGATGACATCACCCGTGGGCTGGGCCAAGCCGTAGCTGGTCCAGTCGAAGGTGCAGGGGTATGGACACAACTCCAAGGTACGGGTGACGAACCGAGCCCGGGGAACGTAGACCTGCTTCCCATCCCCCGGATCATCGAGGAGGGGCATGATATTCAACTCCGACCCGAAGGGCACGTAGGCCAGGTACGCTTTGGCCTCCCGGTAGAGGGGCAACTGCTTGATCATCTGCATGGCTCGCCACGAGGCGTTGGCTCGGGTGTGGGCGTCGATGGAATCCCTGTAGGCCTTCATGGAGCCACGAAGACTGGCCTTGATTCCGGCGAGAGTATCCACCCAGGCGTCTCGTCCCTATACCGGGCCGGGAGGGGTCCGGTCAGTCGCACTCCTTGAGGGAGCGGGCCAACCGGCCCTTCATCTTACGCTTGGCTCGTTGCAGGGCGTTGTCGATCTGCTTGGGGCTCATATGCATGTTGCGGGCGATCTCGTGGTACGACCGCCCCTTAAGATACGCGGTGAGGGCGATGCACTCCAACTCCGAGAGGGAGGTCCGCATTCGACTCCCGATCTCCCGGGCGGTGTCCTTGCCCAAGAGGATCTGCTCCGGGCTGGAGGCGCTTTGAGCCGCCGGCGACGGCGCCTCCAGGGCATCGGTGCTTCCCGACTCATCGGGCGGTGTATCCAGAGAGATGGACGCGTTCAGCAGGCGGTGCTTCTTACGGGTGGCCATCTTGGTGGCCGTGATGATCTGGCGGGTCACGCAGGTCTCGGCGAAGGACCGGAAGGCGACCTGTTTCTCGGGCAGAAAGTCGCGAATCGCCTTATACAGGCCGATCATGCCCTCCTGAATCACATCATCGCGCTCGGCGCCGGCCAGGAAGAAGGTCCGCGCCTTCCCCTCGACCAACCCGCGGTACTTCCCAAGCAGCACGTCCGTCGCCCGCGAGCATCCCCCGCGTGACCGCTCCACTAGCTCCTCATCCGGCAAGCTCGCGATGTCCCGGCTGAGTCGGGAGGGTACTCGCGTCTCGTCGGCGGCGGCCCACAGGCTGTTTCGCAGCCTGGCCGAGGGGCAGGTCCGCTCCTCGGATCTGCGCCCGCCATCGCTAAAAACGCATTGATGATCTGCATTGCGCCTCAAAGGAGACGCACCCCCATCGGCATAGTGCGGTGGGACCCCCCGAGTGCCGGATGTCGCGAGACCATGTGCCAAAACGGAGCCGCCCGGGCGCCGATTCGAGCGCAATGGGACGGCATGTTGGTGCCTGACTCCGGCGGCTGGCTCACTCCAAATCAACCAATGACATGATACCCAGGCCAATGCTCCGTCGTCAACGACGCCCCGAATCCTCCCACAGACTCCGTTCGCCGGCCGCCGAAGTGCCCGGGCCAGGCCGCGTCCTTGTCTGCGGCAGGTGTAGCTCGGCGGTCCGCCTGGGTAACTACGTATTGTGGGCCCGAGTCCGCTGAGGCGGCCAGGGCCGGGAAGCAAGGGATGCAGAGCACATGCAAGCCGCGCACCACGATACCACCTACCTACTCCCCCACGAGCTTGGGGATGATGACCTGATCACCACGCCCTTGGAGAGGCGCCGCCTACGGTGGCCCACCCGGGACGCCATCGAGGCCTTCCTCGGCTCCGTGCCCGCCACTTTCGGGCTGCTCGCCGCCGCGGTTATGCTGCTGTGGGGCGCCTACTTCGCGATGCCCGATGCGGGCCCATGGGTCGCCCACGGTTACAGCAGCTCCGACCCCGGCGTGATCGTGCTGCTTCTCGCGGGCATGGGCCTTTTCTGCGTCGGCGCCCTGCGCGCTGCCCGCCAGGGCGTCCGAGCGCTCATGGAGGCTTAGGGGGCACCCACGCCGATGGAGGCCGCCGGTCGCGGCCCGTGGAACCGTGGCCATGTGCTGGAAGGACGTGGCCCTATGCTCCCCCGAGTCCTCGCCCTGGCGACAGCCGCCCTACTCCTGTTGACCCTCGTGCCGGTGGGCGCCCAGGACACTCCCGAGATCTGGCTCCACATGTTCTTCTCCATCAACCCGGCAGCAGGCAGTGACCGGGCCGTGGACCTGCTGGAGCGAGCGGGACAGGCGGGCTACACCCACGCCTTGCTGGCCGACGGCTGGCTGCTCCAGTTGGACGACCCATCGGAGGCGTATCTGGAGCATCTGGGGGCTGTGCAGGCCGCGGCCGACGCCGCGGGCATCGAGCTGGTTCCCGCCGTGATGCCCATCGGGTACTCGGGCTCGATCATCTCCAGGGACCGCAACCTGGATGAGGGCATGCCCGTCAGAGGCGCTAGGCTTGTTGTCGAGGCCGGGCAAGCGCGGCTTGAGCCCGATCCCCCCCTCGCGGTGCCCGACCCGGGGTTCGAGACGGCCGAAAGCCACGACTTCGTCGAGTGGGGTTGGCAGGACCAGCCGGGGGTGATCAGCTTCCGCGATCCGGACGTGTTCCACTCCGGGTCCAGCAGCCTCCGGATGACCGACATCGGTGTCCACGACCCCCAGCACGGCCACGGGCGCATCAATGCCACAATAACCGTATCGCCCTTCCGCCAATACCATGCCTCGGTATGGGTGAAGACCGAGGACTTCGATACCGACTGCATGACTCGCCTCTTCATCGCCACGCCCGAGGTTCGGCCCCTGTCCTTCGGTGAGCTGGACCTGGAGCCCACCCAGGACTGGACGCGCTACGATCTGGTCTTCAACAGCCTTCGGAGCGATGAGATCCTGGTCTACCTGGGCGTATGGGGGGGTGGAGAGGGCACGATCTGGTGGGACGACCTGGTGATCGAGGAGATCGGTCTCGTCAATGTGCTCCGGCGACCGGGAACGCCCCTCGTCGTTCGGGGGCCGGATGGGACCGAGTACGAGGAGGGCCGAGACTACGAGCCCATCGGCGGGATGAACGAAGGGCCAGCCCGCTGGTACCCCTGGACCGAGACCTTCCCGGAGGCCCAGCCGCTGGTCCTCACCGATACCACCCGCATCTCCGACGGCGAGGAGCTGCGAGTTGATTTCTACCACGCCGCCCACGTTCTGGGCGACCAGACCATGTGCTGTCTCTCGGAGCCCGAGGTGTACGAGATCCTCCGCAGCCAAGTCGCGGGCGTGCGGGAGCATATGGAGCCCACCACTTGGTTTATGAACCACGACGAGATCCGAGTCGCCAACTGGTGTGAAGCCTGCCAGTCGCGGGAAATGGCCCCGGGCGAGCTGCTCGCCGACAACGTTCGCCGCTGCCAGGAGATGATCCGGGAGGCTTCGCCCGGGGCGCGCATCGTCGTATGGTCGGACATGTTCGATCCCGGCCACAACGCCCACGACGACTACTATGCCGTCAACGGCACGTGGGCGGGCTCTTGGGAAGGTCTGCTCCCATCCACGGACATCGCCAACTGGTACCATGGCGGGGGCGTCGACACCATGCGGTGGTTCGAGGAGCGGGGCCACAGACAGATTCTCTGCGGCTACTATGACAACCCCGACTTCTATACCGACGAGTGGCTCGAGACGGCCCGAGAAGAGGACATCGACGGCGTCATCGGGGCCATGTACACCACCTGGCAGCCGGGGTATGATCTGATCGACGAATGGGCCGGCACCGTCCGCGGAGCTTGGTAGCGGGCGCGAGGCGCTGGAGCCTTCGAAGGAGTGAGTGAGCGTGAGACGGGCATGGATCATTGGCGGGGCGCTGGGATGCCTCACTTTTCTGGCGGGGCTCGGGGTGCTGGCCCAGGAGGGCCTGGTCGCCGACGCCCCCGACCCGACCAGCTCGGAGCTGATCCTCAACTTGGATCTGTCCCAGCCCCTGGTGCGGGACGGTGTCGCGCTGACTCTCGAGGGAGTAGCCACGCCGGGCGTGGGCGGCGAGGTGAGCTACCAGGAGGCGGTGGACGCCATCCACGCCAAGGTCTCGGCCCTCCTGGGCCTCGCCGACACTCCGGATGCGACCGATGCCCTCGGCGCGGTCCTGCGAATCACCGACGAGGAGACACTTCAGAGCGGCGCTCTGGTCCTCACCGCCCGGCTCGATCTGGCCGATGCCGCGTCGCTAGCGGCGGCGTACGGCGCGGGCCCCGCCTCCCCGGTCACCCCCGACGGCTCCCCGGCCGACCCGGCCGGCACCCCCGAGATGCCGGTTGGGGAATCCACCACAACGCCAGCGGAGCAGCCGGGCACGCCGGGCCAGATCCTGGCCGAGGTGCGCGATGATCCCGACAATCCCGCCCTGTACAACCAGCTCGGCCTAGCGTACGCGGCCACGGGCGACACCCAGGAGGCCCTGCCGGCCTTCCACCGCTCGGCGGAGCTTTACGGTCCCGATGCCGCGGGTGCCGAGCCCCGGGCGAACATCGCCGCCATCTACTTCATGCAGGGCCGACATGGCGACGCCCTAAAGCAGTACCGGCTCGCCCTGCAGCTCGATGCCAACTACGGCCTGGCCCGGTACGGCTCCGCCGCCTGCTACGAGGCGCTGGGCGACACGGGACAAGCCAGGGCCGAGTACACCGCCTACCTGATGCTCGCCCCCGATGGCCCCCTGGCCCAGGCCGCGCGGGACGCCATCGCCCGACTCGGCGACGGGGGAGGCGGGGCCACGACGCCAGCCACGGGCAACCCCTAGGCCGGTAGCGACGTCGGAGAGGCGATGGGCACCGCGGGAATGGGACGTGACGCACGCATGACCAAGTGGCTACTGCGGGTACTCCTGGGCCTTCTGGCGGCTGCCATGGGTTGTGCCGGCGGAGGCGGGCCCGAGCCGGCGGCCTTCGACTTCAGCCCCGCAGTTCTCGACTTCGGCACCCAGGACAAGATCCTGGACCTACAGCTCAGCCCGGCCAGCGATTCCGGCGCGTCGTGGACGGCATCGGACAACCGGACCTGGATGACTCTCGATCCCACCTCGGGGTCTGGATCGGGCCGGATCACGGTGACCGTGGACCGCTCGGGACTCTCCCAAGGCTCCTACCAAGGGGCCGTGTCCATCGAGTCGGCCCAAGGCAACGCCCAAGTTCCCGTGCTCGTTGCCGTCCCGCCCGATACCGCGGCTCAGGTGTCGGGGCATGTAGTCCGGGCCGATGACCCCAGTCAGCCCATCGCCGGCGCCCGGGTGACCATCCCCGGCGCCACCCAGGTCGCCGCCGCCGCCGAGGGCGACCCTATCGAGGCCACGACCAACGCCGAGGGTGCTTACGTGCTGGAGAAGGTGCCCGCGGGCCAGCATACCCTCGAGGTCCAGCCCCCCAGCGGCTCGGAGCTGGTGATGACCCGAGCCGACCTTCAGGTCATCGCCCAGACCGCCATGGAGCTGCAGGTCACGCTCATCACCGAGACTCAGCAGAGCGCGCTCGCAGGCATCGGCATCAACCCCGTGGAGGTGCGGCTGGCGACGGAATCCACTGCGGAGATGTCCACCGCGGCCGTCACAGCGTCGGGCGAGGACCTGGCTCTCATGCCCACCTGGACCCTTCTGGGCCGGGTCGTCACCATCGAGCCCGACGGCACCGTGGTGTCGACCACCGACACGGGCTCGGCCACCATCCTGGCGACCCTGGGGACCCGGCGCCAGCAACTGCCCGTCGTGGTCACCGAGGCCGATCCCGAGCTGGACGTGGTCGTGTTCGCCCGCAGCCCGAAGGGCGGCAATGGCCGGATCGTGTCCACCAACCAGTACGGCTGGCCCTTGGTGGAGCTGACCGACGGCGCTACCAGCGATTCCCAGCCAGCCCTCTCCCCCGACGCCACTCGCGTCGCCTTCAGCCGCACCTCGGGCGGCCGCTCGGAGATCTGGACCGTAGGGCTCGACGCATCGGCGCCCGTGCAACTGACGACGGCGGGGGCGGGGATCCACCACCGCGCCCCGAGCTGGGCGCCCGATGGGAGCAAGCTGGCTCTCGCCGCTGAGGAGGGCGACGCCAGCAGGCTGTACACTGTAAGCGCCGATGGCTCCGGACTGGCAGCAATCCCGGGGCCCAGCGACCGGAGCTACCAGCCCCAATGGTCGCCCGATGGATCCACCCTGGTCTATACGACCCGAGACCCCGCGGGCGGCGGCATCGAGGTAGCGGTGGTGCCCGCCGCCGGCGGAACCCCCACCCTTCTCACGGATGATGGAGCCTTCGCCTCGGACCCAGCGTACTCGCCCGACGGCACGCGGATCGTCTTCGCCAGCACCCGGGAGTCAGCCGCCGGGGGCGACATCTGGACCATCGGCAGCGCGGGTGGATCGCTGACGCGCCTTACCGAGGATCCCTTCGCCGAGGGAGAGCCAGCGTGGTCGCCCGACGGATCGCGGATCCTGCTGCGGCGCTTCGAGGCGGCATGGTCGGATTCCATCTGGTCCGTAGGCTCGACCGACGGCTCGGGGGCGTTCCGGCTCACCTCCAGCGTGGCCGCGGACCGATCGCCGTCGTGGGGCCAGATGGTACCCGCGCCGCCGGAGGAGTAGCCCGGCTCAGAGGAAGGTGATCCCGCGGCGTCCCGCGCATTGGATCTCAGACCATGCATGCGCAACCGTAGCGCGGCCGACAAACCCATCGCACCGTCGTCAGGGCATCGCCCGAGGAGGTCGATCGAAGTGGGTAAGAGCAAGACGAACGTAGCCGCCCGGCAAGCATCCAAGGCACGCGCCAAACTCTGCCGCTACTGTGGAAAGCCGATCAGCGTCACCATGACCTTCGTTGGAGGCCGCAGGAAGATGCTACGTAACTGCTGCGGCAAGCTAACGAACGCCAGCGGCTAAGGCGGCCCAAGCACCGCCCCGATCCCGATCACTCCCACTCATCCTCGATAACCCCGCCCCCGGTATGGAAGGGGTACCTCGTGTGACGCCTACCCATGAGGAGGATCGAGGATGCAGCGGATGCCTGGGTACGATGGGGAGATGCGCGGCTTCTGGGACTTCTGGGTCCAGTACAACTGGATCAAGGCGGTGATCTTCGTCCTGCTCGCCGTGTTGGGTGCCATCTTCATGTGCGTCGCCTCCAAGGGCCTCTCCACGCGCGAGGGTGTCGAGGCCGCCATGCAGGCCGACCGCGAGGAGAGCGAGCGGATGGCGGTGGAGCACATCCGCGAGACTCAGGGCGACGAGGCTGCCGATGCCGCCCTGAAGGCCATCGAGGCCTCAAGCCCGTAGCCTCGGGGCCCAGGTTCCGCCCGGACGGCCCGCGAATACCCCTCTCGCCCTAATGGGCGAAAGGTGGAGTCCCATGGCTGTCCTACTCTCCCTCCTGGCCTGCCTCACGATCGCACCCCCCGACCTGGTGCTCGACGAGTCGCAAGGGACGATCACGAACCTGGAATCTCCCTTCAGCGGACGAGCCCTTGCGGGTCAGGGCGGGGAGCTTGCCGGCGGGGTCCTGA
>WJIW01000416.1 GCA_014730065.1 Armatimonadia bacterium
AACCCCCTGTGGTCCCCCTTCGGGAAGGGGGACGAGCGGTGGAAGGGGTGCTTGAGGTGCTGGAGGCGCGTGAGTCCATGGCGGCTACTGGTGTGCTGCTGACCTGGCTGCCATGAGCCACTGCCCGTCTCCCTACCCATCGGCCTGCTAGGCCCCGAGGCGACTTCATCCGGCCTGGCGCGAGGCAGGTTGACCCATGGTCGCGGCTCGAATCCCCAGAGGAGGGTGCTGACTGGACTGAAGCCGCTCCCCATGACGTCGAAGGGAAGCCCGAGCCTTGCTCTTCAACTCGTGGCAATACGGGCTCTTCCTACCCCTCGTTGTAGGCGTCTACTTCTGCCTCTCCACGCGGAAACAGAACTGGTTTCTGCTCTGTGCCTCCTACTTCTTCTACGGGTGCTGGGACTGGCGCTTCCTCTCCCTCATCTGGATCTCCACCGCCGTCGACTTCCTCGTGGCCCGGTCTCTCCCCAGTGCCGAGGGGCCACGAAGGAGACTGCTGCTGCTGACGAGTGTCTGCGTGAACCTGGGCATCCTGGGGTTCTTCAAGTACTTCAACTTCTTCATCGAATCGCTGGCCTTCCTCATCGAGGCCGTCGGGCTCGAAGCCCACATGCCCGTGCTCCGCATCGTCCTGCCTGTGGGCATCAGCTTCTACACCTTCCAGACCATGGCGTACACCATCGACGTGTACCGCGGTAAGACCGATCCGTGCCCCGATCTTCTCAACTTCGCTCTGTACGTCTGCTACTTCCCGCAGCTCGTGGCCGGGCCCATCGAGCGGCCAGGCCGGCTGCTGCCCCAGATCGCCAACCGGCGTGAAGTTAGCCTGGAGCGGTTCGGGAGCGGCGCGGTGCTCATCCTGATTGGGCTGTTCCGCAAGGTCGCCATCGCCGATGTGGCTGCCCGGATGGTTGACCCAGTGTTCGACAACCCTGTCGACGCCGGCGCGGTAGCCGTTGTACGCGCGACGATCGCCTTCGGCCTACAGATCTACGGCGACTTCGCGGGGTATTCAGACATCGCGCGGGGCACGAGTCGGTTGCTGGGCATCGAGCTTATGGAGAACTTCAACCATCCGTACTTCGCGACGAACATCACCGTCTTCTGGCGGAGGTGGCATGTCTCGCTCTCGAGCTGGCTAAGGGACTACCTCTACATACCCCTCGGCGGGAATCGGGGTCCGAGGTGGTTCGTGTACCGGAACCTGTTCCTGACAATGCTGCTGGGGGGGCTGTGGCATGGTGCCGGATGGAACTTCGTTATATGGGGCGGGATCCACGGCCTGGCCCTGGCGCTGCACAAGCTCTGGCTTCGCGAAGCCAAGCCGCCGGACTCCCCCAAGTGCGAGTCGGCCGCCGACTGGGCCAAGGTGATCGTCTCATGGGGGCTGACTACCATCATCGTCTACGTGGCCTGGGTGTTCTTCCGGTCACCCGATTGGGCGACTACGGCGGAGGTGTTCCGGCAGCTCGGCAACTGGGAGGCGTCCGGCGCCCTGTCGGCCAGGCCTGCTCTGGGTCTTGCCGGACTGTGGCTGATGATGCTGGTGATCGACATCCCCCAAGCTCGGCGACGGGATCATCTGGCGCCCATGCGATGGCACTGGGTGCCCCAGGGGCTGGCTTACGCGGGCATGATCATCGCCATACTCACGTTGAGGGTGGACACCGATGTCCCGTTCATCTACTTCCAGTTCTGAGGGCGGCACGGCCCGCCGGAGCTTCCTGAAAGCGGTGGTGTTGACGCTTCTGGTGCTCGTGGCGACCGAGGTGCTGGTTGCTCGGTCGGACTGGGTGTGGCGAGCCCCGGTGGACAACAGCTTCACCGCCGTCCCCGTGGCTCTGGAGCGCGTGACGCTTCGCGGTCGCGAGCAACCGCCGGTGGTAGTGGTGATCGGCTCCAGCCGCACGGCCACGGCCATCAGTCCCGCGCGGCTCGCGCATCATCTGGGCCTGAGGGCCGATCAGGTCCTGAATCTGAGCATGCCGCAGACCTCGCCCTGGGACGTCATCTGGTTCTACCGCCGCAATCGGGACCACCTGCGGCAGGCGGAGGTGTGCGTCATCGGCCTGGAGGAGTGGATCGGCAGTGGCTCATGGGACGGGTACTGGGCCCGGGTGATCGCGTACGGGAGCTTCGAGGAGCAGCTCCGGCTCGCCCCCGTCGATGGAAGGCCGAGAGCCTGGTTGTCGGCCACGTGGCGCTCGTATGCCGCCCTTCCGCCGGCGGGGATCTACGGTAGCCGCCTGGTGATGTCCAGCGCTCCCCTCACGTATGCGGCCATGATCGACGAAGAGGGCCGTTACACCTGGGAGGGCCGCGGCGAGAGGCCTCCGCGCACGGAATGGCTGGAAGGCATACCCAAGTCCTTCAGAGACCAGGGCGACTATGAGGGCGAGTGGGTGCCGACCCGAGTCCACTTCGATCAGCTTGCCGAGGCGATCAGGCTGCTGGAGGCCGATGGCTTGAAGGTAGCCCTGTACCGACCTCCGCTATGCGATGTCTACTGTGATCTCCTGGAGACGCACTATCCCCAGGCCATGCCATGGTTCCTGGCCAACGTGGAAGCGATGGGCAGGCCTGCCCAGATCGGCCACCGGGCCTCGGAGTGGGGCATGCCCGAGACCATGTTCTCCGATTACGGGCACCACACACCTGCCGGCGAGGCGTTCCTCACTGAAAGGCTGGCAGCGTTCTTGCAGCGGGAGGGGTTGGGCGGTCCCGCGGGCGGCACGGGCGAGGAGAGAGATGGCCCTTCTTCCTGACATAGCCTCGGGAATGCTGGCCTGGGCGCTGGGCGGGCTCGTCTGGTTCGTGCCCGGATGGGGCCTCGCCGCCTGGATCAACATCGCCGGGTTCCGCGAATCGCCGCCTTGGCGGCGCTGTGCCATCGCCCTATGCGCCTCGATCTCGGTGATGCCGGCCGCTACCTACATCGCCGGCCGCGTACTGGGTCCAATGGGTCCATGGCTGCCCCTGGGAGTGTGTTGGGTGGCCGCGATGGTGAGCGCCGCTGGCCGACCCGGAATAGGCGGCACACGCAGGGAGTGGCTGACGGCAGCCAGTTTCGGCGGAGGGATCGGTCTCCTCGTACTGCTCTGTCTGTCGGACATCAGGTGGGGCGACCATCTTCTCGTCAACGCCGCCATGTTCGACCACGCGAAACACACGGCAGTCGTGGCGAGCCTGTCCGAGTGGGGGTTGCCCCCGGTCAACCCATTCTACAGGCCGGGGCACGACTTCCCCCTCGCCTACTACCACCTGTGGCACTACGGTGCGGCTCTGGTCGATCGGTTGGGTGGATCGGCCCTATCGGCCCGGGCCGCGGTCCTCGGGAGCGCGGGCTGGGCGGCTTCGGGCCTTGTCAGTCTGGTGCTCCTCCTGGCCGACGAGCGCTGTGAGGACACGAGCCGTGGGCGGCCGGTGCGGATGCTGGCGGCTGCGCTGCTGCTATGCTCTGGCCTGGATGTCGTGCCTTGGGTCATCCAGCAGGCCTCCAGCGGTCCGTTGGACGGGATAATCGCCGACCTGGAAGCTTGGAACGAGCAGGTTACCGCATGGGTGGGACAGGTGCTCTGGGTACCCCAGCACGTATGCGGTCTGGTGGCATGTGCCTTCGGGCTTCTGCTGGCCCGCAGGGCACTACTCGATGGGGGTGGCCTGCGGGCTCCATCCTTCCTGGCCGGCATCGCCTTCGGGTCGGGTGCCGGTATGTCGCCCTATGTGTTCATGGCGACCGCGGGAGCGTCCCTCGTGTGGGTCATCTGGGAGGCCCGGGTTGGCGGTCGGCGCGTACCCGCTGTGGCTGCCATCGGAGTGTCGGCCCTGCTGACGGTCCTCGTCCCTCTACTACTTGAAATACGTTCGGCGAATGTGGTCGACCCATCGTGGATCAGCGTCGACATTCGCCGCTTCACGCCGATAGAGGGCTTGATCGCTGGTATGCCCAGCCCCGCGCGCGCCGTGGCTCGACTGGCCGCCCTCCCCGTGTCCTATGGGCTGGAGCTCGGGTTCTTCGCTCTCGCGGGGGTGGTGTACATCAGGCAGAAGCGACCGGAGCTGACTGCCAACAGCGGGCTTCGGGCTGAGGTATGCCTGGCCGGCGTCTCGCTGCTGATGGCAGCCCTCCTACGCAGCACTCGACTGAATAACGACCTGGGTTGGCGGGCCGTCGAGCCCGCGCAGCTCGTGCTACTGCTGTGGGCGGCGGATCTGCTCGCCCATCAGCGGGGAGTCGGGCCGCGGGGTGCGAAGCGGGGCTGGTCGGAATGGGGTGCGCGTCACCGACTCCTCGCATCGATGCTGGCCGCTGGCCTCATCACGTCGGTCGTCAGCGTGAGTGCCCTGCGCTTCGCCGAGCCCCTCAACATTCTGCTGCTCGGTCCCGACACTTTGGCTGAGCTTCGGCTTCGCGACGATCAGCGGCGGGTGCATGAGTGGATACGGGCGAGCACTCCCGTGGAGACGGTGGTCCAGACGAGTCCGCTTGCCGGGGACCGTCATCATGACCTGCCGCGATGCTGGTACTCGGACCGGCTGACGGCTCTTGGCAACCGGAACTCGGTGGTGTGCTTCGCGCCGACCCCCGCGGCATTGGAGCCGGCGGTACACGGGATGTTCGCGACCGAGGAGTGGGAGGACGTGGAGCGCGAGGCCCGCCGCTGGGGGATCGATCTGCTGGTGGTGAACCGTACGGCACCCATATGGACCCGTAACGCCTCCTGGGTGTGGACACAGGAGCCGGTATACGAGACCCCGCTGACCCGGGTCATCGCCGTTGGCGACCGGGCCCCCGCCTTGGGCGCGGGATGACGCTGGCCCCCTGTGGTCCGCTTCTGGGAGGGGACGAGGTGCGGAAGGTCCCACACCGAACTCCCCCACCACAACGCTCGGTGAGGACATGACCATGACCAAGCTGACCCTTATCTCGCTGGCGGCATTGCTGGCGCTCGCCGGCGCCGCCCTTCCCCAGGAGGACGATATGACTCCCGAAGTCCCCGAGAACGCCTACGTGGGGGAGCTGATCAGCTACCCCGGCCCTTACGCCTTCCAGATCGGCCGACAGGGGATCATCCTTGTGAGCGACGAGGAGCTGGAGACCCTCTCCTCCGATCCCGACGCCGTACTCGATCTCTCACTGACCTTCGACAAGAGGGAGGACAGTCTCCGCGCGATCTGCGAGCGGGCCCAGCAGCATGGCCAGCGCACCTTACTGATCTCCTTCGACCACTTCTTCAAGCAGTACCGGCCCGGGCAGGACACCCCCCGTCGGCTGATGCCCGATACGGAGGCGTACGCCGATCACATCGCCAGGATCGCCGAGTTCGCCGCGGGATACGGCCTGTCCCTTGAGCTGAGCCTGCTCAGTCCCCTGGAGATCGGACCCGGCTACCGGGAGAAGACGGGCGAGTCGGGCCAATGGATGCACTACCGGAAGGGGCTGAGGGATCCGGAGACCGGCGAGTTCAGTGTCCAGCTCTGGCGGCAGCTCCAGTGGGTGAACAACAAGGGGCCCCTGCGGATCGATGACGCCGGCGTGCGGGTCTTCGCCTTCAGGGAGCGGGGCGTCCCCGGCACGCCGTACCTGGCCGTGGACCCGGCGGACATCGTGGAGATCACCGATGCCGCCACAGTCGAGGAATGGGAGGGCACCCTCACGCGGCAGGGCGACTACGAGGCCGTCCGCATCCGGGTGTCGGGTGAGGGCAGGACCGATGTCGGTGACCTGGATCGGGTCCTGGTCGTCCAGCAGTACCGCACACCGGAGATGGACTACTTCAGCGAGAGCGCGCTGCCTTTCCTGAAGGACCTGGTGGACATGTACGTGGAGCGAGACGTGCGCTTCAACGCCCTCTACTCCGATGAGATGCACATCCAGCAGGACTGGGGCTACTTCAACCACCACGACAACGGCGAGTTCGCCGTGCGCTACGTGAGCGACGGACTCCAGAGGCGGTTCGCCGAGGAGTACGGCGAGGAGTATGGCGACTTCGCCAAGTACCTGGTGTACTTCTGCCGGGGCCAGGAGGACACCCGGAACGACCTGGCGGCCAAGGAAGGCATGATGCACGTCTTCGGGCCCAGCCCCGAGGAGATCCGCCGCACGGCCCTGTTCCGTGCCCGGTATTTCCGGCTGCTTCAGGATGGCGTGGTCGATCTCTTCGTCGACGCCAAGCGCTATCTGGAGGCGAAGATGGGTCACACCCTGGAGACCCGGGCCCATGCCACGTGGGCGGAGAGCCCGACCATCGACCGCTGGCGGACGGGCCACGAGCATGACCGGAAGAACATGTACGAGTACACCTCTAACTTCGTGTGGTCCTGTACCGTCCATCAGGCGTCGGCGGCATGCCACGACTACTTCAAGTGGGGAGAGTACCTAACCGGCACCGGGAACGACCACGCCGAGGGCGGGTGGCTGGACCGGAACTACTACGGCCTGGCTATTGGGTGCTCCACGGGGATCGTGAACGAGGTACCGTATTCCTATGCGGCCCACTGGGGCAGCCCGCGCCCCGTCGGCTTCCGCCACGGCTGGCTCCAAGCTTGCTACGGCACCGCGAGCGACCGGCGGCACAATACGGTCCAAGACATGCAGCATCGCGACGTGGACGTGATGATGCTGTACCCGCTGGACCTGGTCAGTGTGGACGAGCGGTTCGGCTCGTGGATGACCCAGTACGGGTATGCGAACTACATCCCCGCTTGGCAGGCCGTGGAGATGGGCGAGGTGAGGGATGGAGCCCTGGAGATCGCGGGGCGGCGGTTCACGACCCTGGTGGCGCTCTTCGAGCCCCACCCGCCAGCGGCGCTGCTCGATACTATGGAGGCCCTGGCCGATTCCGGGGGCAAGGTGGTCTGG
>WJIW01000417.1 GCA_014730065.1 Armatimonadia bacterium
ATGTTGGCTTCCATCGGAACCATGTTGGGGTCATGCTGGGCGCGGTGAATGGTGGCATGGCGCGGTGGCGGATGCTGGTTCGCACCGGAGACGTGAGCTCAACACCCTATCGTCCATCCCACTCCCATTTGCCCCGACTCATTGGTAGCGCCCATGGGCCTGCCGAAGGGAGCCCTGCTGGTGAACCACGCACCCGTTCGTTTCCTCTTGCCCGCGATTCTTCTAGCGCTAGCTGCAAGCGTGCTTCTGGCAAGCTGCGCTGGCGGCGGTCCAAGCCTGCCGGATACGCCCGATCCTGGCCCGACGCCCGGAGACCAGGAGCCAGCCAGAGACTCAACCACGTTCACTATTAAGGTGGTCCACCCAGGATCCGGTGAGCTCGTCGACACGACCCCTTTGAAGGATGGCGTGCGCTTGGTGGGCAAGCCCGTGGCGGGCGCCTGGAGCGCTGCCGATGGATCGCTCAAGGGCCAGGTCTGCGTCGAGAACGTCAATGCCGCCTTCGCAATGAACGACGTGAAGGTCAGGGTCAAGGACATCGCACCCCGAGATCAGTCGATCACCTGGGTCGACGACTCATGGGACTATGGCAACGTGGCGCAGGGAGCCAGCAGCAGGTACGTGACCTGGGCCATTCAGAGCCCCAACGAGGCTGGCTTCGAGCTCACTGTCGAGGTCAGCTGGGTCACTCAGTTGGCGCCCGATGCGGACCTCCCGCCCGGCGAGGAGACGATCATCGCCGACGTCACATTCGCCGACAACGCTGTTGTGCTGCCGGACCTCGACGAAGCTCCGTTCACGATACGGCCCGGTGGGGACGGATCCCTAATCTTCAATGGCACCCCCCCGGCCCTGGAACCCGGTGACATCATTGTCAGCGGCGAGGGCGTCGGTCTGCTGCGGAAGGTGACTGCGGTCACCCAGACCACCGATGGCGCCGTGGTGGAGACAGCTCCGGCGCAACTGATGGAGGCCCTAGATCACTGCGACATCTACTACTCCGGCAGCCCAGCCGGGAGCGCCGACAACCCCTGGCGCATCACGCCGGCGGACGGAGTCACCGTTCCGGGAGCGTCCTCGGTCAGCAGTCGCTGGCTAGGTGACTGGTGGGACGAGTTCACCGACTGGGACTGGTTGGAGTGGCCCGACCTCGTCCCGGACTGGAGCTACCCGATTCCCCCCACCGAGATCGCTAGCTTCGAACTGTCCGTCTACAAGCAATGGAAGCGCGAGGGCGATGCGGGCAGCATCACCATGGGGATTTACGGCCGGATCCGGGTCGCCCTGGAGTTCGAGCTGGAGGTCCAGGGTGAACTGTTGACGATCAACCGGTTCTGGTTCGAGGTCGGTCCGGTCTTCGACGGCGAACTCGAGTTGTGGGTCGAAGGGGACTACCAGCCGGATGAGCTTGAGGCTGAGCGGATCGCCCTAGCGACCGCCTACGGGCCATCGATCCCCATCTTCACGGGCATCGCGTTCACGCCGGTGCTTGAGATCTACTCGCAGGTGGACTTCAGCGCAGCCGCCGAGGGCCATGCGTCGCTTAAGCTCGAGTTGCTGCCCACAGAGTTCAAGCTAGGTCCCGACTACGATCGGAGTCGAGGCGACAGCATCGGTGAGCGACTCAACTTGCGAAGGAAGCCCCAGTCGTGGAGCGAGTTGGGCCAGCAGTTTGTGTTCACCCCAGACGCTAGCGGGCGGTTCGATCTCGACCTCAAGTATCAAGCTCTGGGCGCCCAGTGCTCCTTCCTATTCAACGGCGCGGTGGGTCCTTACGCGGAGTTCGGCGCTGGGCTCTATGCCAATGCCGATATAGCTGCTCAGGTCGGGCCGGAGTACGACTACAACGCCCTGAAGGGCGAGATCTCCGCCGGTCCGCTGTTCCATGCCGGAGTGGGGATCAAGGGCGAGGTCTTCGGTATCGGTGCAAGCAAGGGCATAGGCTTCAGCCCCGAGCTGCCCCAGTTCCCCGGCTTTCCCATCACTTTCGAGAAGTACCTCGACGGATCCGTCCCGGTGGTGGTCGAGTGATGCGACCCCACCGGCTCGCACTAGCCATCATGGCTCTGACTGGCCTGGCGCTCGCCATCGCTCTGTCGGCATGCAGTCCCTCGGTCCCGGGCGATCCCGAGCCGGAGCCGCTGGATGTGGGCGAGGCCACCATCCGGGTCAGCATCTCATGGCCCGAGGTGCCCGAAGTCCAGTCCGAGGAGATCCACCCGGGCGCCAACTCCCTGAAGCTTGAGTTCATCAAGGACGGCAAAGTGGAGTCCGAGACCATAGTCGACAAGCCGGATCTGACGGCTCTGCTGACCCATGTTCCCATCGGCCCGGGCACCCTCCGGGGGACCATGTACTCGGCACCCGGTGCCAGGGGAGCCGCCCTCCAGAAGGCCTCGACGGGCCTCATCGTTCAGGGCGGCGAGAACCAGGCCGTTGGGCTCAAGTTCAGCTACTGGGAGAAGGGCCAGGTTCCCATCCCATACGACTTGACCACCCAGGGCGGCAACGGCTACGTCGACATATCCTGGTCCGACCCAACTCAGGTGGGCGCCCTGGCCGCTGGCATGACCGTGTCCGCCGAGGCCCACGCCGCCCCGGAGGTGCAGGGCCGCGTACTCGGTTCGGTGCTCATCCGCGTCAAATGGCCCGAGCGGCCCGAAGCCGACGCGCGGTGGATCCATCCCAAGGCCGAGTCCCTCTCCGTGTGGTACGAAGCCAAGAACAAGGAATGGGACCGCATCGTCATCGACTACCCCCAGACGACGGGGATGCTGACCCACCTGCCCATTGGCCCGGGCATGCTGAAGGGCGAGACCTACGCCGCCGCCCATGCCGCGGGCGAGACCCTTCAGCGGACCTCGGCGGGCATCACCATCCATGCGGGTCAGAACGACGAGACGAGCCTGCTCTTCCCGACCAAGGGCGAGCTGCTCAGCTTCAACATCTACCGTGCGGACGAGACGGGCGGTCCCTACGAGCAGATCAACGCCACGTCGCGCAGCACCACGGCCTTCCAGGACACGGGCCTGGTCAACGGCCAGGACTACTTCTACGTGGTCACCGCCCTCGACATCACGGGCAAGGAGAGCGAGTACTCCGACGAGATCCTCGGGCAGCCTCGGGAGCCCGTATTCGATGTGCCTGTGCCGGAGAACGTCACCGCGGCTGCCGGAGACCTAGCGGTCATCATCGACTGGGACGAGCCTGCGGGCGCCGAAGACGTCATGGGCTACTACGTCTACATGACCGACGGCCCCAGCGGCGACTACTGGCGCGTGAACACCACGCCCATCGGCAACACCGGTCCCGTCGAGATCCCCGTCGATGAGAACGAGATTACCTACTACTTCGTGGTCCGGTCCGTGGCCGAGTACAACCTGATCGAGTACCTCAGTCCATCCTCATCGCCGCCCGTAACCGCAACCCCGGGCACGGGCGATGCCGACGTTACCATCACCAGCGCTTCCCAGGGGGGAACCCGATGAACATGACCTCACTCGCGCGCATCGTCGTTCTTGCCTTGCTCGCGGGCTCGGCGGTGGCGATTGCGATCGGTTGCACTCCGTCGATGGACGAAGTCCCGTCCGCGAGTAATCAGACCGGCTCAGCGAGCGTCAAAGTGGCGTGGCCTCAGAGCCACGAGGCCTCGGCGCGGACCATCCCTGACGAGACCCAGAGCATCGTCCTGACCCTGTACCGCGATGCCGGTGGCGCCCTCGGTGAGCCGATCACTGGGCTTCCGGGGATGGACGCCCAGGGCCAGGTGGTCCTGTCTCGGAGCGAAGG
>WJIW01000418.1 GCA_014730065.1 Armatimonadia bacterium
CCCTTGTGTACTGGAAGTCGGCGATCACGGCTCCTCCG
The DNA here is from genome assembly GCA_014730065.1 of Armatimonadia bacterium. Taxonomy (GTDB): domain Bacteria; phylum Armatimonadota; class Zipacnadia; order UBA1398; family UBA1398; genus UBA1398. Next base: position 39 of record WJIW01000418.1, read on the forward strand.
GACTTCGTGTTGCGGACGCCGGGTGAGGCGGGTCCGTCAGCGTGTGGCCGCAGCCAAAGCCAGCTGCGCCTCCGACGACACCACCCAGTCGGCGTGCTGCGAGAGGCGATTCAGGAGCTCGATGCCCCGGTCGTCGCCGCGCGTCGCCAGCGCCAGTCCCAGCCTGACCTGCCATCTGGCGTCGAATGAGTCCAGTCTCTCGAACGCCCACCGGGTCATCTCCTCATCGCCCATGGCCAGCAGAGCGAAACGGGCCATCATGCTGATACGCGGGGGCCCGCCCACGAGGCCCTCGATGGCGATCCGCCAGTCCTCTGGGATCGAGTCCAGATAGAGGGCACCCTGAAGCGCGCCGATCTGAACGTCTGGTAAGGAGGAAGTCAGACCCGCCTCCAGGGCCTGAAGCACCTCGCCACCACTTGCGCCGAGCCGGGCCAGAGTGGCGGCCGCGGCCGTACGGACCTCCGCTGAGCCCGAGCTTAGGAGCGGTCGCACGTCGGCGGATGCGTCGTGTGGAGCCACGCGTACCAGTGCGCGCGCGGCATGGTGGAGAGTGGTTTCGGGTAGCGCCTCAGGGCCTGAAAGGAGGTCAAGCAGCAATGGCCACGCATCGGTGGCGGACGGGCCAAGCTGTTCCAGGGCTCTCAGCGCGTACGCCTGCCGAGCCGGCGGCCCCTTCGCGGCCAGATCCATCACGCTCCGCAGCACCTTCGCGTTGCCCAACCGCGCCGATGCCCACAGGGCGAACTCCCGAGCCACCGCGGACTCGGACTGCGTCATGGCAGCCGCTCGGCTGGTCAGATGCTCTGATGATGTGCCTGCCTCCGCCAGGGCCCAAGCCGCGCAGGATGCCACGAGGTCCGACTCGGCGTCGACGAAGAGGCGCGCCGCGTCGGTCGCGGGACCGGCTGCATACCCCGCTTGCACCAACACGCGGAGGCACCAGAAGGCCTCAGACTCGGACGGCTCGGCCAGCAACACGTCCCTGGCCAGTGGAACGGCTCGTTCCGCAGCGTGGGGGTGTCCGGCCAGAGCTTGGAGGGCGGCGACTCGCTCATCCGGCGTGCCCTCCTGGACCATATAGGAGGCCGCTTCCCAGCCCTCGTCCGGGTGTGACCGCAGAAGGCGGGCAAGCCCCCTTGTCGTCCAGGTGGACTCCTTAGCCATGCTGTCCGTCATTGCGGCTGCCCCCTGGGCCTCCGGCGCCTTTGTTCCTTGGGTCAGCCAGACCGCGAGACCGATGACGGCGAGCAAGCCCGTGGCAAGCACCACGCAACTGAGTGCCCTGCCGGCGCAGCCACTTGTCTCGCGTTGTTCGTGCGTCGGTACAGTCATCAGAACCCCTGCTTCGCCTCCCTCATCCGCTCGCGCAGACTCGGGTACAGCCGGATGCGACGCGACGGACCCATCCCGTCTATGGTGAGGCCGCCTGCGGCGTTGGTGATGGTGTGGACGGTCAGAAGCTGCCTCATGGCTCGCCCTATGCCTCTTCTTCGGTGGCTAGTTCGTCGGTGGTCTTAGCCGGATAGCCGGACAGGAGGACTGCCATCGAATCGTCCCCAAGCTGTGCCGCCAGGTCCCGGGCGGACTGCCCTGACCCGCACGCCACGATGGGTGAAGCGCCGTGCCGTAAGAGCTCCTGAGCCAGCGCCGAATCCCCAGTCCAGACAGCATAGTGTAGCGCAGTTGCCGGTGCCAACTCCCTACGCTGCGCTCCCGCGACGCCCTTACCAGGCCAGGTGCCTGAAGGTCCCAAGTCCATGGCGCCGGGGTTAGCACCGGCGTCCAGCAGGATCCTCAGCATGCGATCGTCCTGACGCCACACCGCCAGATGTACTGGGGCGCAGGCGGCATCCCAGCCAGCCGAGTCGGGATCCGCCCCCATGGCCAGCAGTTCCCGAGCGACGTCGTGATGCCCGCTGGCCACCGCCTCGCCGAGAGGCGTTACGCCGCCGAGCCCGGAGGCGTCAGGGGAGAGCCCAGCAACGTGAGTTGCTCTAACAAGCCGTACAGATCCAGAGGACGCCGCCAGGACCATCGACTCCATGTACAGTGCGGGGCCAAGACAGCATGCACTCAAGACCAATATGGCCGCCATGACGACCAGCAATCGCCAAGGTCGCTGCAATCGGTCGTTCACGGTAAGCGAAGCTCGGCTTGGACCCGCGCGGTTCATCCCAATGTCCCCGCATCTCGGCGCCCGCTACTCAGCAGGTGGGTTGGTGATGTAGTACCCCTTACCAGGGTACACCCCGCCCCCGCCGCGAGGCGATGGGCCTGGAGGTGGCGGCGATGGCGATGTCCCGGGCGGGATCGCGTCGCCGGCACAGCAGTCATGACAGGAGGTCACTGTGCCCGTTGCCACTTTGGATCCACAGCGGCGCCCGATTCGGTTGTTGATGTAGTCACGGTGCTCAATGCCGTGTCGGTGGGGGTTCCCCACGATCCAGTTCTTGATGTTGATCATCAGCTGGATGGGCTCTGTCAAGTATACGCCGGCCTCGGCACCATAGCCGCCGCAGCGCTCCTTCGCCCTGCAGAAGGCCACGCAGTGGACCATATGGTCCTCGGCACCGTACTCCTCACGGGTCTCGTCCAGAAGGTCCTTCACACACTCAAGCGGCGCGACGGGACTGGGCAGTTCGGGAGTGAACGCCTCTACAGTCTTGATCCACGCTCTCCTGTACATGGCCCTGTCTAATCC
>WJIW01000419.1 GCA_014730065.1 Armatimonadia bacterium
GCCGAGGCCGTGGAGCCGGCGTGGTCGCCCATCCCCATCCACGGCCCGGGCGTGACGCTGCTGGCCGTCGAGACCGAGCCTCCGGGGCTCGAGGTGTTGGTGCGGCCCATGGGCTCGGACACGGCCTATCCCAAGGGCTACGGCCCCATCGAGTTCCCCCTGACCAGCGCCACCGAGTCGGGACAGACCTACGAGGTCATCGCCCGGGGTGAGGATGGTGAGGCCCGGGACGAGGTCACCATCGCCCGGGGACAGCGCAAGTCGCTGCGGCTTGAGGTGCGCACCCACGGAGCCTTCCTGCCCGCCGTGCGTCGTTTCCTTACGGGACGAGATTCCCCGGGGGACGAGGTGCCCATGTCATGATCCGATCCGCCGCGCTGAAGGTAGCTCTGCTGGCCGCTGCACTGACCGCCGTAGCCAGGGCCCAGCCCATCCAGGTCAGCGAGACCGATGCCCGGTACTTCCAGTGGCGCGGCAATGACCGGGTGCAGCTCATCGGATACGATTACTACAGTCTCTTCAACACGGACCAGATCGACCCGAAGCTGGACTGGACCGACGACTCGGGCAAACCCTACTACGAGCAGTTCATTGACATGCTCGTGGACAACGACCTGAACTTCACACGCTGTTTCATCACATCGGGCTGGGACAACGACCGCTTCCCATGGGCCCGGGTCGACACGCCCGACGCCCCTCTGAAGGTCACGAGTGAGCACCCGGGCGGCGAGCGCTACCCCTTGGTGAACCTGGAGGAGTGGGATCCGGTGTTCTGGAGCCGGGCCAGGGCGATCCTGGACTACGCCTCGGAGCGCGGCGTGGTCGTTCAGGTCTGCCTGATCGACGAGTGTGGCCTGGAGTCCGGGCCCGGCGAGCGGCGCTGGCCCTTCCACCCCTTCAACCCAGCCAACAACCTCCCCGGCACCATGGGCGCCTGGATGCTACCCGCGGGCCTGGAAAGCGGCGTGCCCGCGGCTTACGACCTGGGGAACCAGGCTCTGCGGGACATGTACGTGGCCTACTTCAAGAAGTGGGTGGCGGAGACCGAGGGCCTGGACAACATCATCTTCGAGATCGGCAATGAGCATACGTCGGGACTGAGGTTCCACCGCTGGGCCGTGGAGATGCTGCGGGACGTGGCCCAGTGTCCCTTCCTGATCTCGGCCAACGCCTTCGTGGATGCCGACCGAATCTATGCCATGGGCGGTATCGAGGTCATCGCCGATCACGGGCCCAAGACGCCCTTCTCGACCAAGGCTCTGGCCCGCGACTGGCGCCGGTTCGACAAGCCCATGATCGTCGATACCGACGGCTGGTTCACCTCCGAGGAGGAGTACGCCCTGACCCTGGCGTCGCTCCAGACCGCCCTCGACCAGGGCGCCCATGTGAACCACAAGGCCCGCGACCGGGTAAGGCGCGGTCCCGAGGAGCGGATCTTCGTCCAGCACATGCGCGACCTTCAGCGCCGATCGGGTGGGGGCGCCAAGTGGGCGTGGCCCAAGGAGGTCCTGGACGGGGAGAGGGTCGAGGTAGTCTACGATCGCCGTCCCATGGAGTACGGCGTGTATCTCCGCCGAGCCGACGTGGATGACGGCTGGGCGACCATCGCCGACGAGCGGGGCAAGTGGTGCGTGTACAACCAGATCGAGAACCCCTCGGAGCACGCCGGACGGTACCTCTACTTCGCCGTCGACCCGGGCGCCTTCGGGCGCGGACCCATGACCCTCGATCTCGAGCTGGAGGCCTTCCTGGATGCCGAGGAGGAGGGCTCGGTCATCATCGAGTACGCGACCGAGGCCGGCGACTTCGCTGGCCGCGAGACGATCGCCCTCCCCAAGACCCGGTGGGAGACGGTGACCGCCCGCTTGGATGACGCCGTCCTCGGGGCGCGCCAGCACAATGTAGCCGACTTCCGCATCGACTGCGGGGCTCCGCCGGCCACGGTGCTGGTCCACCGGATCATGGCCACCGCCGAGGAGGGCCCGGTGAACGGCGGGTCGGCTTCGGAGGTAGAGGCCATCACCGAGTTCGCCACCTCGCCCAAGGGCGAGCGCTTCGCCATCAATGGCAAGGGTACGTTCCTCCGGGGTGTCCGCGAAGGCTACGTAGGGGGCGACTGGAACCCCACCTACTGGAACTCCTTCGAGCCCGAGGTCGATTACGAGAGCTATGCGACACAGCTCCGGCGGTGGGGTCTCAACTGGGTTAGGGCGAATGGCATCAGCATGGCGGAGGGATCGGGCCGAGTTCACGGCGCGAACGAGCTGCCGGGCGAGGAGCCGCTTGAGAACCCGCCGGAGCCGCCGTATACCCGGCGTCCGTGGGTGCGGTCGGGCGGCGGCATAGCTTGGGATGGCCTGCCCAAGTACGACCTCAGCGACTTCGATCCATGGTACTTCCAGCGCCTGGATGAGCTCGTCGGCACCATGAACCGTCACGGCATCGTGGTGGAGTTCATCTTCTTCCACCAGCACTGCCTGTACGAGCAATTCACCCACTGGGCCGACTCGCCGTGGCGGCCGGAGAACAACGTGAACGACCTGGGTCTGCCGTCGGGCCCGGTGTGCTACCCGGAGTTCTACGACCTCACCAACGACGCCCTGGTCGCGGCCCAGACGGCATATGTCGACCGGGTGCTGGAGGCGCTGGGCAAGCACCCCGGTGTCATCTACCGCATCGTCGACGAGTACAACGGCCCCGCCAACTGGGTCACCTACTGGGTCCGGTACATCCAGGAGCATCCATCGGCGCCCGACGATCCCGTGTTCCAGATCGGTGCGACTCTCGAGGTTACCCGGGTCCTCGCGGGACTGGGGGATGTGGACAGCTTCGACACCACCTTCTTCGGGGTCTTGCCCACGGGCGAGATATGCACGCCACCCTCGTACCAGAACGTGCGGCTGGCGGGTCACTGTCCGCCCGAGTTCAGCCAGGGCGAGGCCATCGGTGCGACGCTGGATCATCTCTTCGACCGGTGGATCAAGGCCTACGTGGGCGAGGGCGATCCCACGGTCGATGGGTTTCTGCGTGCCATGACGGGTGGGGGCGCGGGATGGTTCTACCATGGCGCCGACCCCGAGAGCTTTGATGCCTCGGGCTCGCGGATCGCGGCGGCCATCGCCGAGCGAGCGGGCGACATGTCCGGTTGGTTCCCTTCGCCCCGGGTGCTCCAGGAAGGCGATGCCCTATGCGTAGGGCTGCCTGGTAGGGGGTATCTACTGTATGTGCTCAGTGGTGATCGGCTGACGGTGAGTCTCCCCGCCATGGCGGGAGGTTACTCGCTGGAGTGGCTGGAAACGGCCAAAGGCAAGTGGTCGATGGGCAGCGGCGTCGACGGTGGGCGAACCCTGGAGCTGGAGTTGCCCGGGCCCGACTCGACCGTTCTGCTGATTCGGCCGGGAGCGCTTCGGTAGACACCGGGGACCGCTCGGGGGACCATGGCCTAGCCGTCGACATCGACCCGAGAGCGGAGGATTCCCCTCGTGGAGCTTGGCAAGGGCGACCGGATCGGGCCGTACGAGATCATGGGCGTACGCGGACGCGGCGGCATGGGCGTCGTTTTCGAGGCGCGCCATACGGGCCTGGACCGCATCACCGCCCTCAAGGTTCTTCATCCCGACCTGTGCCAAGAGGAGGAGTTCGTCAGCCGGTTCACCCAGGAAGCTCGGCTGGCAGGCCAGCTCAACCATCCCAACCTGGCATCGGTGTACGACTTCGGCGAGCACGAGGGCCGCTTGTTCATCGCCATGGAGTTCGCCCAGGGCCTGCCGCTGAACGCCCTCCTCTCGGAGCCCTTGCCCCTGGAGCTTGCGACTTCGATCCTCCACCAGGTCGGCCGCGCCCTGGCCGTGGCCCATGACAGTGGCGTGGTGCATCGCGACCTGAAGCCTGGGAACATCCTCGTCGACGAGCATGGCCGGGCGGTGCTGACCGACTTCGGGATCGCCAGGTCCGTCCGCGGGGAGGGGATGACCCTCGCGGGCACCCTGGTGGGCACGCCCGAGTACATGTCGCCCGAGCAGGCCACGGGCCAGACCGCGGACCACCGCACGGACATCTACGCCCTAGGCATCATCCTCTATGAGTGCTGTGCCGGTAAGCCGCCCTTCAAGGCCGACAGCCCCGTCGCCACGGCACTGATGCACGTCGAGAATACAGTGCCCGCGGTGTCGGAGGAGAATCCCGAGCTACCCGAATGGGTCGACGCGGTGATCGCCAAGTGCTGCGCCAAGGATCCTGAGAACCGGTACCAGACCATCGAGGACCTACTCGTCGAGCTGCCCGGGGAGACAGAGGAGCCCATACCCGTCTATCCCGAGGTGCTCCAGCGAGCGGGGGTCGCCGACTATGGCTCCACCCTAACGGGGATCATCCGGGGTGAGCTGTCGCTCCACGATGCCGCCGAGGCCAATCAAGAGTGGGAGAAGGCCATCCGCGAGACCCTCTCCCGCGAGGTGGCGGTGGCCTCCCTGGACGTGGTGGGGTCCCGCCGGATGAAGGCGCCGGGCTCAACGGTGCTGTTGTCGTATCTCTTCGAGCGCCTGCGCCGCTTCATCGACCACACCTGCGACGAGCATGGCTGTATCGCCAAGTCGTGGTCGGGCGACGGCCTGGTCGCCGTCTTCGAGGATGCCGCCGGCGCCGTGGCCGCCATGCAGAAGGTGGTCGAGGGGCTGCCCGAGTTCGAGACTCCCGATCCCAGTGAGCCCTTCCGGGTGCGGGTGGGAATCCACCACGGCCGGGTGCTCATGGCCGACGCCACCCAGCTCGGTCGAGTTACTAGCCGGGTTTTCGATTCCGCGGGCCACCTACAGAAGGCCTGCCCCGCCAACGAGATCTGGGTTTCCGAGGAAGCCCTGCAAGCGGCGGGCATTCAGGGCCAGCTCGAGCCCATCGGGCGAGTCGAGGACGTCTACGTGTACGGTTGGCGGCCCGTCATGCCCACCCCGACGCCCGGACGGCCGGCGGCCAAGCCGCGGTCAGCCATACCCAAGCCCGGCGCCGCGCCCGCGCCCCGGCGGACGCCGACATGGCAGTACGTGGTGCTCGCGCTTCTGGGGGTCCTGATCGTCGGCGGGGGCATACTGTTCCTCGCGACGGCGCCCGGAGACCATGGCTCAGCCGGCGGCGCGTCGGCGGCCGATGACGACCTGGCCACCTCGGCCTCCCCGGCCCCGCCCACACCTGGCGCGCCGACGGGAGTCCCCTCGGAGGGCGCGGTCGCCGGCACCGTCGTCGATGCATCGGGAGCGGCCATCGCCGGCGCGCGGGTGGTCGGCTGGGATGGCTCGGCGCTAGTCGCCGCCCAGAGCGATGAAGCGGGAGAGTTCTCGCTCCTCGGCCTCCCCCAGGGTCCTCGGGTCGTCAGCGCGACCAAGCAGGGCTACGCCACCGCCCACTCCCTGGTTCAGGTCGGTGAGTCGGGCGCCTCGGCCACCCTGACCTTCGCGGCCTACGTCGAGTCCCCGAGCGGCCCCCCATCCCTGAGGGTGGAGAGGGCTCTGGCGGGACCGGGTGCCACCGTTGAGGTCGTGCTGAGGGCCGGGCGTCTGGATTCCCCGTACGTAATCGAATACAGTCCGACGGGCGAGCGACTGCTCGAGGTCGCCACCAACGGCGTGGTGCGCGCTACCGTACGGCCCCGCACCCAAGGCGAGTGTCGCTTCCGAGCCATCACCGCCGCGGGAACGGCGATCACCGATCCCATCGCCCGGGGCGAGAGCGCGCCCATTCGCGTCCGTGTGACGGCGACGACCGGCGATGATGCCGCCGTTCGAGCCGTCGTGGTCGATCCAGCGACGGGGGCGCCGGTGGACGGGTACGACGGATCCGGTGCATGGGTCCTCGATAGTCCCGGCCGCTACGCTGTCGGCGTGCAGTGTATCCAGGGCAGAGGGTCCAAGCCCGTGTCGGCCGCCCTCGCGGTGCAACCCGCCTCCGGCCCGCCCATCGAGCGCCAGATCAGCGGGCTCTGGCCACGGTACAACCGGGAGGGGCAGGTCATGGCCAGCGAGGACAAGGCGCTGCGTGACGTGGGCCTCTTGGTGATCGGCAGCTCGGGTGAGGTTAGCCTGAGCGGCCCCTCTGGGACCTCCTTCGACGGAGTGTCGTGGAGGCAGTAGGCACCTCGGAAGGGGAGCGAGCAGTGAGCGATATGACGAGGCGAGATTTCATGAGGGGATCGGCGGCAGCCCTCGGCGCCGCGGCACTGGGATCCCAACTTCTGCCGGTAGCGCCGGCCCACGCTCAGGAGGACAGACCGATGGTCGAGAACGGCTTGCTAGGGTTCGGAACCGTCACGTACAACATCGCAAGAGATATGGACCTGGATACCCTTCTGGAGGTATCTCAGCGCGTGGGGCTCGATGCCGTGGAGCTCCGGACGACCCACGCCCACGGAGTCGAGCCTAGCCTCTCTGCCGCCGAGCGCGCGGACGTTCGGGCCAAGCTCGAAAACAGCCCCGTCGTCCTGGCGGCCCTGGGCTCCACTTGCGAGTATCACTCCCCCGACCCCGCCGAGGTGGAAGCCAACATCGAGGAGACCCGGCGGTTCATCGAGCTGGCCAAGGACGTGGGTGCGATGGGGGTCAAGGTCCGGCCCAACGGCCTGCCCGACGACGTGCCCGTGGACAAGACCCTGCGGCAGATCGGTGAGGCCCTCAATGTGGTCGGGCCCGTGGCGGCCGATGCGGGAGTGGAGATCTTCGTCGAGGTCCATGGGCACGGCACGGCCGACCCCAAGAACATGGCCCGGATCATGGAGGTATGCGAGCACCCCGCGGTGGGCGTCACCTGGAACTGCAACGGCACCGACCTGGTCGATGGGTCCATCAGGGAGACCTTCCCGCTGCTCCGCGACCGGGTGAAGATGGTGCATATGCACGAGATGGCCTCGGACTATCCCTTCGAGGAGGAGCTGTTCCCCTTCCTGCTGGACATGGGCTTCGACCGCTACTGCCTCGCCGAGGCCGCGGGTCTGGGCGATCCCGAGCGCTTCCTGCGCTACTACAAAGCGCTGTTCGATGCGCTGGTGAGGCTCGCGGCGGAGGCGAGAGGGTAGGGGGAGCGCCCTACCTCTCGGCCCGCAGCTCGCCATTCACGACTCGGGTGGGCGTCAGCTCCGCGAGCGTGCCGATCGGCTCGCGGCCCTCGGCGCTCACCCGGGCGTAGGTCTCGGCGATGCCGCTCACGCGGCCATCGTCGGCTCGGTCCACGACGACCCGAAGGCACCGGCCGAGATGCGCTTCCAGCCACTCCCCTCGCAGGGCCTCGCCCAGGTCGATCACGGTCCTGACCCGCCGCTTCTTCTCCGGCGGTGACACGGTATCGCCGAGGGCCATGGCGGGCGTGCCCTCGCGTGGGCTGAAGGGGAACACGTGGAGGTTGGCGGGCCGGGTGCGCTCAAGAAGCTCGACGGTCTCGGCGAAAGCCGCCTCGTCCTCGGCGGGGAAGCCCACGAGCAGATCGAAGCCGATGCCGAAGAGCGGATCGGCATGGCGCAACCGGGCGATCCGCCGCTCCAGGAAGGCCACGTCCGTACCTCGGCCCATCGCCTCCAGGACGCCCGGCGAGCCGGATTGCTGGGCGATATGCAGGTGGGGGCAGATGCGGCCATGGGAGCCCGCGATCACCTCGGCTAGCTCGTCGGTGAGAGTGTCCGGCTCGATAGAGCTGAGGCGCAGCCGCGGCAGGTCGGCGCGGAGAAGCCTGGTCAGGAGCCCCGCCAAGCTCTCCTCTCCCGAATCCTCTCCCCACGCTCCCAGGTTACAACCGACCAGGACGATCTCCGGGTAGCCCTCGGCGGCCAGCTCGGCGCACGCCCGCTCCACATCGTCGGCGGGCAGGCTGCGCTGAGGCCCGCGGGCGAGAGGGACTTTGCAGTACGTGCACATGCGCTCACAGCCATCCTGGATAACGAGCTGCGCCCGTGCCCGGTCGCCGACGCTCCGCCGCTCCAGGGAGCCCAGCGGTCCCGCCAGGGCGGGCGGCGTCCCCCGCTGGAGCCCCGCCGGCAGCGCCTCGAAGGCACCCCGATGCACGACCCAGTCCACCTCCGGCATGGCGCGGAGGCGGTCCTCGTCGGTCTGGGCCAGGCAGCCCACCACCACGATCAGCGCGTCAGGTGCCGCGCGCCTTGCCCTGCGGATGGCCTTCCGGCAATCGCGATCGGCCCGTCCGGTGACGGTGCACGTATTGACGATGTGGGCGTCGGCCGCGGAGGGGTCCAGGGTGACGCGATGGCCCTGCTGCTCGAAGGCATGCCGCAGGGCGTCGGTATCGGCTTGGTTCAGCTTGCAGCCTATTGTGGTGAAGGCGACGTTCACGGGCGTCAGGACTCCCTCCCAAGCCCCTCGGCCCGGGCGGCCAACCGGCCGGCGGAGTCGGCCAGGACCTCCAGGGCGCCGGCCCATTCCAGAAGGTGGTTGGTGCCTGTCTCGGTGATCTGGTGACACTTCCTGCGAGGCCCCCGGTCACTGGTTGCCCAGTGGGTTTCCACCATGCCGTTGGCCTCCAGGGCCCGGATGGCTCGGTACACCGCCGTCGGACCCACCTCGGCGTCCAGCAGGGGTGTCCCGCCGAGCTCCTTGGCCAGCTCGTAGCCGTGGCGGGGGTGGCCATCGGCCAGTCGCAGGAGGATGGCGGGCTCGAGCAGGTTCATCAGTCGGTCCATGCCGCAGGGCCGGACGAACTTGCGGCCATGGGCGGGTGGCATGATGAGACTCATCCTCTCCGGCGCCGATTGCCTTGGGGCGTCAAACCCGGGTAGCGGCCCATCCGGCGCGCTGGCCCTTGCCCTCCAGGGCATTCGTGATCCGGCGGAGCGTCAGGCGGGAGGAGAAGACCACCATGGGGATGCCCGTGCCCGGCCGCACGCTGGCGCCCACGAAGAACAAGTTGTCGATGCCCCGGTGGTAGTTGTGGGGTCGCAGATGGCTCACCTGGGTGAACTGATGGGCCAGGCCGAAGGCGCTGCCCTTCTCCAGGTTGAGGTCACGCTCGAAGTCCCTGGGGTCGGCTCCGCCCTCCCACACGATATGCCGCCTCACCGAATCACAGCCCAGGGTCTCCATCTTATCCAGAACCAGCTCGCGCACCCGTGCGCGCTCGGCGTCCCAGTCCACCCGGGCATCCAGATGGGGGGTCGGTACCAGTACGTAGATGGCACTCCCGCCCTCGGGCGCGGCCGTCGGGTCCGTGCCCGAGGTGTCGCTGATGTAGAAGGCGGGCTGCTCGGGAACGACCTGGCGGGTGGCTATGTCCTCGAAGATCCGCTCGAAGCCGGGCAGGATGACGTTGTGGTGCTCCAGGCAGTCGTACTGGGTATCAAGGCCGAAGAAGTAGAGGAACGTCCCCGCCGAGTATCGCCAAGGCCACGGCCGAGGGGGCATGTCCTCGCCCAGCCGCTCGCGCAGGAAATGGGGCAGGTCCTCGTTGGCCACGAGCCACGGGGTCTCTACTCGGTCGCCGGTGTCGAGCTGTATCCCCCGCACCCGCCGCCCGTCCCGATCCACGTCGGTGACTTCCACGCCGTAGTGGAAGGTGACCCCCAGGTCGCTCGCGGCGCGCTCCATGGCCCGAGGCACGGCATGAAGCCCGCCCTCGGGATAGCCGATACCCTCACACATCTCCGTCCAGGGCAGTAGCGTGTAGATGGCCGGGCTCTCGAAGGGCGAGGTACCCAGGTACATGGACTGGAAGGTCACGCTCTGGCAGAACCGGTCGTCGGGCAGCATCGAGCGGGTGTAGCGCCAGAGGTTCCGGTGGGCGTGGGTTCGGAACAGGGCGGCCACCTGCCCCGGTGCGAGGAACTCCAGGTACGAGTCGAAGTCCCGCTCCACGAAATGGCTGCGAGCGGTGCGGTAATGCACCTCGGCCTCGCGGATGAACCTGCGGAACCCGTCCCCTGCGCCGGGATGGATCCGCTCCAGCTCCCCGGCCATCCACTCCTTGTCCGGCCGCCAGACGATGTCCGAGCCGTCCCGGTAGTGGATCCGGTAGTTGGGGTCCAGGGTGTTGACGGTAAGGTAGGAGTCCAGGCTGAGCCCCGACGCCTCGAACAGCTCATCCAGGACGTCGGGCATCAGTAGCAGCGTGGGTCCGGTGTCGAACCGGTAGCCCCCACCCTCGGCGACGCCGCACCGGCCCCCGGGGTACTGCTGCTTCTCGTATACCGTGACCTGGTGCCCGCGGCTGGCGAGGCGCATGGAGAGGGCCAGGCCGCCCAGCCCCGCGCCGATGATGGAGATGTCTGCCATGGTCAGGTGCCTTCCCGAGTATCGCGCCATGCGGGCCAGAGAAGCAGCAGCTTACGCCACCTGGGCACATAGGCCCGGGCCGACAGCACGTCATAGCCGCGTCGCTCGATGGCGTCGAGGATAGACCCGTACACTCGAGCGGCCGTCGCCACGGCCATACGGCAATCGGGAGAGGTGCGGGCTACGATGGCCCGGCCTCGCTCGTACAGCTCCCGCGCTCGAGCGATCTGGGCTCGCATGAGACGGACGAAGGGCTCATCGACCCGCTGGCTCAGGAGAGCCTCCTCGGTGACGCCGTGGGCTCGCATCTCCTCCGCCGGTAGGTAAATGCGGTCCCGGACCCTCAGATCCTCGCCCACATCCCGGAGGATGTTCGTGAGCTGCATGGCGCGGCCCAGGGCGATGGCGCCGTCCTCGGCCCCCGAGCCGGTCTGGCCGAACACGGGCAGCAGCATCAGGCCCACGGTGGACGCGACGCCGTAGCAGTACTTGCTCAGCTCGTCCCAGGTCTCATAGCGCGCCTTGTCCAGGTCCAGCTCGACGCCGTCGATCAGCTCGAGATAGGGCTCGCGCGAGGCTGCATGACGTGCGAGTACGTCCTGCAGAAGCTCGGCGATCCACGGCGGCTCGGGGGGCTCGGCCGCTTCTCCATGGAGCCACCGCCGCCATTCGGCCAGGTCGCTGCGGGCCCCCTCCGGGTCGGCGGCCTCGTCCACTACATTGTCCACATGGCGGCAGAAAGCATAGATCGCCCATACGTCTGCCCGCTTGGCGGGGGGCAGCAGCATGGATGCGAAGTAGAAGCTCTTGGAGTGGTGCCGGATGGTCTGGCGGCACCGGCGCAGCAGCGCGCGACTGGGCCCCATACCGACGGCTTGAGAGGTCTCCACTGACACCGCGCTGATCCCCGCTCCGACCGGCGGCCCCGAGCTCACGCCGATCCAAAGTACAAAGTTCCACGCGCGAGGATGTGGCCCTTCCCAGCGGGGGAGGCCGGTGGGCTTGCCTTTTTGCCGGTTTTGGGGTAGTAAGTTGGTCCCGGAGAGTGTAGCGTGTCACGTCCGGGCCGCCCTCTGGCGACCCCACACACGTGTGCTCGGCGGCGGTCCTCGCCGACGAGCCCGCGATTCCGTAGGAGAAGGCGGATGGTAATGCAGCTCGCCAAGCGTTCCTCTGTACTACTGGCAGTGATCCCCCTCGCGATTCTGGCTCTACTGGTATGCGTAGGCTGCCCCGGCGACGACGGCGGTGAGGCTGGCGGCGGGTCCGTCGGCGTCGGCAACCTCGGCGGCAGCGGAGGCGACGAGCCCGACACCATTAAGATCGATGGCTCCAGCACCGTCTACCCCATCTCCATGCGCGTGGCCGAGGTCTATGCCGAGGAGACCGGCGTGGACACCGTCGAGGTCTCCCGCTCCGGCACCGGCGGCGGGCTGGAGAAGTTCGCCAGGACCGAGACTCACATCTCCGATGCCTCGCGCCCCATTAAGCAGAGCGAGATCGAGGCCTGCCAGGAGAACGGCGTCGAGTTTATCGAGTTGCCCATCGCCTACGATGCTATCGCCGTGGTCGTCCACCCAGACAATGACTGGGTCACCTCCCTGACCGTCGAGGACCTGAAGAAGATGTGGGAGCCGGCGGCCGAGGATACTGTGATGAAGTGGAGCGACGTCCGGCCCGAGTGGCCCGATGAGGACCTGAACCTGTACGGCTCCACCAGTGACTCGGGAACCTACGACTACTTCACCGAGGCCGTCTGCGGCGAAGAGGGCGAGAGCCGCGGCGACTACCAGGCCAATGTGGACTACAACGTCATCGCCAGCGGCGTGGCGGGCGACAAGAGCGGGCTTGGCTTCCTCGGCCTCGCCTACCTGGAGGGTAACGAGGGCACCATCAAGGCGGTTCCCATCGACGACGGCGACCCCACCAACGGCGAGGGCCCCCAGATGCCCACGCCCGAGAACGTTGAGAACTTCAAGTACCAGCCCCTGGCCCGGCCCCTGTTCATCTACGTGAACGCCGGCGCCGCCGATGAGAACCAGACCCTCGACGACTTCGTGACCTACTACCTGGAGAACGCAGCCGACCTGGTGGCCGACGTGGGCTACGTGCCCCTGCCCGGCGAGTTCACCGAGCTGGTTCAGGCCCGGTACGAGGAGCGGCTCCTCGGCTCCGTGTTCGGCGGCAGTGGCGCCAAGATCGGCGTCCCCATGGCCGAGCTACTGAGGATGGAAGCCGGCGACGCCGCCGACACCGAGGTCGCCGATGAAGAGGGTACCGAGGAAGAGGCCGAGGGCACCGATGCGGCCGAGACCGAGGCCACGGGTACCGAGGAAGAGGGCGCCGATGCCGGCGGCGAGGCGACCGATGAGGCCGCCTCCGATGAGACCACCGAGC
>WJIW01000420.1 GCA_014730065.1 Armatimonadia bacterium
CCCCATACCCCTCGATGTGCTCCAGGTGCTTCGACCAGGGCGTGTCCTGCTGGAGCAGGCCCGCGTCGGGGTCGTCGGGGAGGCCGCGCCTGGGGTGACGCTTCCAGCCATCGCCCTCCAGCCGCTCGGTGAACCCCACTTCCCGGTAGTGGCTGAAGAGATCCTCCCGGGCCTGCCGCAGTATGTCCTGAGCGAAGATGGTGTACGCGTGATTCCGCATCTCGTCGGGGTCCTGCCGGCGGAGGATCAGGTACTCCTTGTCATCGGGCTCGGAGTAGGCGTACTTCACGTCCCGGCTGACCGAGTAGTGAACTCCGAGCCCCGCGCCCTGGATCTGGCCATAGACAGTTCTATCCGGCTCCTCCCCCGCGGCGATGCGCGCCAGGTCCGCGCCCTCCACGCCCTCATGCACCTCGCCGCCGGCGGCGGTGACCAGGGTCGGGAGAACGTCCACCAAGCTGACGGGGGTGTCGCAGACCTCGCCCGCCGCGATCCGGCCCGGATGCCGCAGGATCATGGGGATGTTCGCCTGGGAGTTCAGGAAGCTCCGCTTGCCGAAGCACCGGTAGTCGCCCAGGGCCTCGCCGTGATCGGAGGAGTACATGATGATCGTGTTCTCCAGCTCGCCCTGGGCCTCCAGCTCCGCCAGGACCCGGCCGATGTTGTAGTCCACGAAGCTCACGCAGGCCCAGTAGTACGCCCTGATCTGCCTCACGAGGTTCAGGTCCCAGCCCCGGTCGCGGTACTTGTAGCGGTTCTGCACGCGGTTCCAGTAGGTCCACATGGCCTCGAAATCCTCGGGCACCTTGGGCGGCGGCATGAGGGGGCCGCGATAGAGCCGGTACCAGGGGTTGGGCGGCGCCACCGGTGGGTGGGGATGGATCCAGCTCGACCACAGGAAGAAGGGCCGGTCCTTGTCGCGCCGCCGCAGGAAGTCCACGCTCCGGTCGGCGATCCAGCTCGAAGGGTGGTGCTCGGCGGGGAGCTGGGAGACCTGGGGCACATAGTACATCTCGCCCCGAACGCCATGGATGTCCAGGATGTGATCGAAGCCTATCTCCTGCACGTACTGGACGTAATCGTCATCCTCCACCCGAGCGCACAGCTCCTCCTGGCGGTCGCGCGCCTCGAAGCCCTTCATGGCTTGACTGTCGGGCGAGAAGTGCATCTTGCCCACGCCCTGGGTCTGGTAGCCTAGCTCCCCCAGCCGCTCCATCAGCGTTGGCCGGTCGGTGGGCATGGGGTAGCCGTTATCGAGGCAGCCCGTGGTGTGGGGGTACTGCCCGAGAATCAGCGAGCAGCGCGCCGAGACGCACACGGGCGAGGGCGTGAAGGCGCTGGTGAATCGCGTCCCCTCGGCGGCGATGCGATCCAGATTGGGGGTGCGCACGATGGGATGACCCGCACATCCCATGGAATCGCCCCGGTGCTGGTCGGTGAACAGAAACAGGATGTTCGGCTGCTTCGGCATGGACTGACTTCCCCTCATCTCGCGGCATGGCCGCATTCCCAGTCTTCGGCGACCACGGCCCCGGCCCTCCGGAGACGAGGAGTGAGGATCCAGGGTGCCGCCGGAGAACATAGCCGAGGTTGAGTGCAACAGAGACGTGTGTGTGGTATGGGAGGAGATGGCTGAAATGCATGAGATGACCGCGGCGAATCTGAGAAGCTCCTACGGTGGCGAGTGCATGGCGAGCGTGCGGTACACCGTCTGGGCCTCCAAGGCAGCGAACGAGGACCTGCCGAACGTGGAGCGCCTGTTCAAGGCGACGGCCCACTCGGAGCAGACCCATGCCTGGAATCACTTCACCCAGCTCGGCAACGTCAAGGGCGAGGCCATGGTTCTCGCCGGCGCCGGGTTCGGTGTGGGCAAGACCGTGGACCACCTGGAGTGGGCCGCCGGGGGCGAGGGCTTCGAGATCGAGGAGATGTACCCCGCGTACATCCTCGTCGCCGAGCGCCAGGGCGAGAAAGGCCCCATGAACAGCATGATGAAGGCCCTGGAGGCCGAGAAGGTCCACCAGGAGCTGTTCCGCAAGGCGAAGGCCGCCGTGGACGCCGGGGGCGACTTCGAGGACACCCCCATCCACGTGTGCGACCTCTGTGGGTTCACCATGCACGGCGACGCGCCCCACGAGTGCCCCGTCTGTGGCGCCAAGCCCGAGGATTTCGTCACCTACTAGTGACTGGGTAGCGGTGGGCTCAGGCCCGCCGCTACCGACGCCCACCCTCGAAAGGACCCACCCGTGGATCTCCACCAATGCCTCCAAGCCATGGGCGTCGAAGACCCCGAGGGCGTGGTCGCGCCCCACTGGGAGGAGTCCATGGCGACTCTGCCCGGCGATACGCCCGACTTCCTGCGGCCCGAGAACGTCCGTGAGTGGCGCGAGTACTGCCGCATGGATCCCGCCGTGGACGAGACTCTCGTCGAGGTGGCCGCTACCATCGACCGCACGCCCCACCTGAAGGCCTTCGCTTGGCACGCCTACCGGCGGCTGTACGTCCACACGGGCAGCGATGGCTTCAACGTCTGGCCCAGCTTGACGCGCGACCTGCCCGAGGCGCCCGACGCCCTGTACCTCCTCCTGTGCCTGGCCGCCGTGCCCCTGACCGTCGACAAGCATCGCGAGCTGGGCGTCGATCCGGAGGTCACTCGGGACACCATGCTCGAGATCAAGTGC
>WJIW01000421.1 GCA_014730065.1 Armatimonadia bacterium
CCTCCTGACGTACGACCTGAGCGGCCGCCTGGCTCCCTTCCATCTTCAGGTGGTCACCCAGCTCGCGCCGGGCTCGCCCGAGGACGGCTTCACCGGCTTCCTGGTCGGGGCCGGCGAGGGACTCCTCGACCACCGGAGCGCGGCGCTGATCCACCACCTGGGCGGCCGGGGCGGCGGGATCTTGGGCGTCATCGAGACCACCGGCCAGGGCGCGCTGCGGCTCCGGGACATGGCCGAGGAGGCACAGGGCGCCGAGTACCCGCCCCTCCGGGGCCAGGTTGAAGTGGTGCCCACCGAGGTCCGGCTGGACTACCATCAGATGGCGCTGAACCTCTCGGGCATCCCCCAGGACGACGGGCGCTACACCCTCCGCCTCAGCGTCTGGGCCTACCATGCCGGCGATCTGCTCGGCGCCATCGAGCTCGAGGACGTGCCCGCCGAGAGGCTGCGCGGCGGGATCGCGCTGGTGTCCGACCCCGGTGGCCAGGTGGCCGCCCGTCACAGCTTCCATACCCTGACCGTGGGCGGCGAGAAGCTCGACCACCACCCCGAGCGCAGCTTCGGACCCGTGGCTGGTACGCTCCATACACTATCCGGCGGCATCCTCAAGCTGTCGGCCCAGTTCGCGCCCCTGGGCGACGCACTGCTGCCCCGGACCGAGGACGCGCCCCGCCCGAGGATGGCCGCGACGCTGGAGTACCGGCCCTCGGGCACGGAGACGTGGACCCAAGCCGGGCCGCCCCTGGCCATCGCGCCGCCGGAGTACCTAACGGTGTGGCGCATCGAGGGCTGGGACGACACCCGCGACCATGAGGCCCGGGTCCTCTTCACCGACGAGGACGGTACCGAGTACACCTACGATCTGAGCATCCCCAAGGACCCCGCGGACGAGGACATCATCAGCGCCGCGGGGATCACCGGCCAGAGCCTCATCGGCATGGGTCCGAGCCAGGGCGCGCCGGACACGGGCGAGGGCGAGGCCGTGGTCGGTCGCTGGCGGCCGGCCAACGTGTGGTTCCCCTTCCGGGACTCGGTCGAGGCGCTCCTCAATCAGGACATCGACATCATCTTCTTCACCGGTGACCAGATCTACGAGAGCCGGCCCACCTGGCGAGGTGGCGATCCCTTCCCCGCCACCGACTACCTGAACAAGTGGCTGCTGTGGCACTGGGCCTTCCAAGACATCACCCGCCAGATTCCCGCCGTCTGTCAGCCCGACGACCACGACGTCTACCAGGGCAACATCTGGGGCTGGGGTGGACGCCTGAACCTCACGGGCGCCAACTGGCATGGCGGCTACCTGAAGTCGCCCCATTTCGTGAACATGGTCCAGCGCAGCCAGACGGCCCATCTCCCCGACCCCTACGACCCCGAGCCAGCCCTGACGGGCATCACCCACTACTACACCGGCCTGGAGTACGGCGGCGTGGATTTCGCGATCCTGGAGGACCGGAAGTTCAAGACTCCGAGCCAGGTCACCGACCCCGATGAGCAGGTGCTGCTGGGCGAGAGGCAGCTCCAGTTCCTCGAGGAGTGGGCGCGGGGACCGTCGGACTTCAAGGTGGCCGTGAGCCAGACCGGCTACGCGACCATGCACGTGACCTTTGAGGGGGAGCTGCCCCAGGATCCCGATTCGGGCGGGTTCCCCAAGGTGGGGCGCGACCGGGCCGTGAGGGCCTTCAGCGAGGCCGGCGCCTTCGTGCTTTGCGGTGACCAGCATCTGGGCACCTTCGTCAGGCTGGGTGTGGACGAGCCCTCGGACGGCCCGTACCAGCTCTGCGTGCCCGCCCTGGCGAACTTCTTCTGGCGATGGTGGTACCCCGATGTGGAGGGCCAGGACCGCGCCCCGGGCCAGCCCGAGCATCTGGGCGAGTTCGTCGATGCGTACGGGAACTACCTACGCATGATCGCCGTGGCCAACCCCGAGCGAGAGGACCTGCTCGATCAACGGCTCCGGGCAAGGAACGTGATCCCCATCGAGGAGGCGGAGCTGGGGTACGGTGACACGGTCCGCACCTGCCAGGGCGACGGATACGGTATCTTGCGGATGAACAAGGCCGAGGGCCTGCTGACCGTGGAGTGCTGGCCTCACAATGCCGACCCCGCAGACCCGTCGGCCCAGTTTCCCGGGTGGCCTGCGGTGCTGGAGAGCTGGTAGAGGCATCGCCCGGGGTGCCGCAGTTACTGGGCTCCCGACCAGGTCTGGTGCAGACCCGCCAAGCCTGCCTCTTCGGGCGTGCCCGCGAAGGCGACCACAAGGTAGCGCAGGTGCCACGATTCGCCCTCGACCACGTCCATGCCGGCCTCCCCCAGCCACTGCATTGGCGTGGGCGAGATGAACCCGTAGTCCCGGGTGAACCATGTGCACGGCGACCAGGGGTTGTCGGGGTGATCGAGGAGGGCGACTCCCTCGGTCGCTCCGTGGCGCTCATTCCAGTAGGCGCACCAGTTGGCTCGCTGGCCGAAGGTCTCGCCCTCGCCCCGGCGCCCCTCGGAGTCCATGAGATTGCCGCCCCATTGGGGTGCGAGGTCCGGCATGGCCCGTAGGGAGAAGAGGGAGTGGTTCGTCTGGCGGATGTGGACGTCGCGGAAGGCCCAGACCCTTATCTCGGCCTCAAGCAGGCGAAGTCCGCTGGAGGGCGCGGTGACGGTGAAGCGCCGCTCATCGACGATGTCGACTGCACCACTGGGGTGCATCCAGTCGACGCTGTCTTCGATGACCACGACGTCGGCCGAGGACTCCACGATGGACGCCCCCCGGGATACGATCTGGCCGCCCTCGACCCCGCCCTGCCAGTAGTTGGCATCATTGACGCCATCGCAGGCGAAGAGGATGGATCGGTGGTGGGGCCACGGCTCGCTGGATTCGGTGGTCACGGGCAGACCCGTCGCCGGCCCGATGAAGGGATAGAGATACGGGTACTTCTGGGTGGGGTGGGCGCGATAGGCGAGCAGAGGCGTGGGCCCGGTGCGGACCCATGTTGTGGCCCCGAACTGGTATGCGTTCAGCTCGCCTCCCGTGCCGAGGGGCTCTTGCCCCCGGCCCCCCACGGCCATGCCCGCCGCCCCAGCAGCCACAGCGGCCTTGGTCAGGAAAGAACGTCGGTCCATACTCATCTGGCTGACTCCCCTTCTAGACTCGTACTCGCGCCAGCTCCTGCGGGCGCTCGTCGCCCGCGGAGAAAGGCCGGAAGCACACAGCGTACTCGAAGTGATCGCCCGTGACTCGGTAGCGGTCGAGGGTGTCCGGCCCGCAGCTTCCGTTGCCCAAGCCAGCATTCGCGACAGCCAGGCTCAGGTGGACCACATCGCTTGCGGCCAGGTCGCAGACTCGCTTCGCTATGGTCAGCTCCTCGTCGGAGTATCGCAGGGCTCGCATATGCAGCGGACGATCGCCCACGAAGAGCAGGCCCGTTCCGCCGCCCGACAGCGCGCCCCAGCGTACATCGGTCTTATTGCCCGTCTCCTGGGGCATGATGTAGGGATAGTACTGCTCATCGACGGTCTGCTCCCAGTAGCCGAGGCGCGCGCTGGCCATGCGGTCCACGTACGACTCGTGGGGTCCCCGACCGTAGTAGGCGAGCTGGCCGAACCCAGCCGGCAGCTCCAAGTCCATGCCCACCTTCGGCAGATGGGGCCACTCGCCCACCAGGTCGACCACATGGCTCACCCGCACGTCGCCGCTCCCGTACACCGCGTACTCGAGCACGCTCTTGATGTGGGCATCGCGGCCGGAGGCCGATGACGCGATCTCCACCCGGAGCCGGACCTCGGACTCCGACGGCGCGGTCACCTCCCTGGAGACTAGAGTGTGCTCCAGGCGGTCCAATCCAGCCTCGCGCCACAGGTTCAGGGAGGGCTTCAGCCGGTCGTTATCCGTCGGCGCGCGCCAGCCATCGAAGCGGGGCCCCCGGACCACGAGAGGCACGCCGTCGTAAGTCCAACCCGACAGCTCGCCCGTCTCGTCGAAGCTGATCTCGAAGCCCTGACCGGTCACCGTAATGGTGCCTTCGGACTCGCTGTGGGTGAGCTTGGCCATGGTCGGCGGCTCCAGCATGGGAGCGGCGGGAGAGCTGACGGGCAGCTCGAACTCGGCGAAGGCCACCTCATGCCCCACCGGCGCCCACGCGGCCGCGGTGGCCAGTCTGAAGCTGACCAGCAGCCGGTACTCCGACCCCGGCGCCGCATCGGGCAGCTCGTAGTCCAAGGCCAGCTCAGCGGCCTCGCCCGGCCGCGCGCTCAAGGGAGCATGGGTGCCGCCATCGACGGGAGCGCCGTTCTCCAGGATGGACCACTCGATGGCCAGGTGATCCAGTCCGGTGAACTCGTATCGGTTCCGGACCCGCAACCGGCCCGCGGCCAGGTCCGCCGCCTGTACCTCCACGGGCTCGAGCCATTTCTTGTACTCCACGAGTCCCGGGTGGGGGTCCCTGTCCGGTGAGATGAGTCCGTTGATGCAGAAGTTGCCGTCGGTGGGAGCCTCGCCGAAATCGGCGCCGTAGGCGAAGTACTCCAGGTCCTCCTCCTGGTGGAACTCGTTCAGGTCGAGCCACAGGATGCAGTCGCCGTCGCCGGGGTGGACCTGGGACAGCTCCTCGGGCTTCAGGACCCGGTCCCACATCCGAACCGAGTCGATGGCGCCCTCGAAGGTGCCGCCGGTCTCCACATTGCGGCCGATGCCCAGGTGGAGCTGGGACTCGGGTATGCGGCCCCGCCACGCCTCCGTCGCCACTCGCTCGCCATCGATGACCAGGCAGATGACCTCGCCGTCGTAGGTGCCGGCCACATGGTGCCAGTCGCCGACCCAGCCCTGGGGCAGATCGGCCTGGGCTGAGTGATGCTGCTCACCGTCCCATAGCCGGAACTCGAGCGTGCCCGCCTCGCGCTGTCCGAGGCAGTATTGGTGGTCACCCTTCGCGACTATGGGCTGGTCGTCTCCATCGCGCTGGGGCCGGACCCAGGCGGATACAGTCAGCTTGCCATGGGGAACATCCAGGTCCGCGGAATCGGGCACCTGGATCCAGCCCTTGGTGATCGCCCTTCCGGAGCCGCGGCCGTCGGTTACTTCGGCCCACACCGCCGGCTTGCGCTGAGGTCGGGCGGCGTCGGGCGTCGTGGTGGTGGGCGGCCAACGGCGGCGTAGGCCCTGGTCGACGTAGTCCCAGATGTAGCCACCCTGGAGCCGCTTGTGGGACCGGACGGCCTCCCAGTACTCCTTCAGGTTCCCGTTGCTGTTGCCCATGGCGTGGGCGTACTCGCACATGATGATGGGACGGCTCTCGCTCTGGTCCTTGGCCCACTCGATGATCTCGTGGACCTGGGGGTACATGGGAGCGAGCTGGTCCACGGCTGGGTCGTCCCACGCCGGGTGGTAATGGATGGGGCGGGTGGGGTCGTTCTCCCGTATCCACGCGGACATGGCCTCATGGCCCGGCCCGAACCCCGATTCGTTCCCTAGGGACCACATGATCACCGATGGGTGGTTCTTGTCCCGCTCGACCATCCGCTCGGCTCGGTCGACGAAGGCCAGCTCCCACTCGGGGTCCTTGGAGAACCGGTCCCAGTAGTGGTGGGATTCCAGGTTAGCCTCATCCAGAACGTACAGGCCGTATTCGTCGCAGAGATCGTAGAACTCGGGGGCGTTGGGGTAGTGAGCGGTGCGAACGGCGTTCACGTTATGCCGCTTCATCACCAAGATGTCCTCGATCAGCCCCTCCCGGGGCACGTGCTTGCCATGGTCGGGATCGTGGTCATGGCGGTTCACCCCACCGATGGTGATCGGCACGCCGTTGACGTGGATGCGCTCATCCTTCAGCTCGACCCACCGGAAGCCCACTCGGCAGCTCTCGGTCTCGAGCACCCGGCCGTCGGGGGCGATCAGATACATAACAAGGGTATAGAGCGTCGGCGACTCGGGAGACCACTTGGCCGGCTTCTCCACGGGAGCCTGAAGCGTGACCACGGCATCGTCGCCAGCGGGCACGGCCACGTCCTCTGATACGGGGCCGGGGAGGACCTCGGCGCCCCCGGCATCCAGCAGCTTCGCCGAGACTTTGCAGGCGGCGGCCTCGGTGTAGCTCCTCACCTTGACGGCCACCCGCAGCGTGGCGTTCTCGTATGCCTCATCGAAGGGCGTCTCTACCTTGAAGTCTCGAATGTGGACCGAAGGGGTCGCGTAGAGAAACACGTCCCGGTAGATGCCCGACAGCCGCCAGTGGTCCTGATCCTCCAGATAGCTGCCATCGGACCACCGGTAGACCCGGGCCGCGATGGTGTTGCGGCCCGGTCTTAGGTAAGGGGTGAGGCGGAACTCGGCGGGGGTCATGCCGCCCTGGCTGTAGCCCACCTTCTGGCCGTTCACCCAGAGGTAGAAGGCCGAGAGGACGCCGGCGAAGTGGACGAACACCTCTTTGCCGTCCCAGTCCTCGGGCAGCTCGAACTCCCGGAGGTAGCAGCCCGTGGGGTTGAAGTCCTCCCTGACCTTGGGCGGCGGACCACCGCAGAGGTTCCGCACGTTGACGTAGATCGGCACGTCGTGGCCCTGAAGCTGCCAGTTGCCGGGCACGTGGATGTCGTCCCAGCCCGATGTGTCGAACCCGTCCTCCCAGAACCCCTCGGGCGCCTCGCTGGGGTTCTGGCCGAGCTTGAAGCGCCAGGTACCGCCCAGGTCCATGACGCATGGCGAAGCGGCGCGGTCACAGCCCTTGGCCTGGCTCTCGGTGAGGTAGGGAACGAGGGTTGCGTGGGAGGGCTCCTTGTTGATGCCCACGACTCTGGGGTTCTCGTAGTCACGCGGCTCTGTGCGGTCGCTCATGCTGGGGGATCCACCTCTGTGGAAGGCCCGGGGGCCCGTTCATCGCGTCGCATTGCGATCTTGTCTTCCTGAGGTTCGTAGCTAAGTCCTCACACTCCTGGCCGGGCGGGCCAGGTATGGCCGAGTTCGAGGGGGAACAGGCTCGACGAGCTAGCTCAAGACGAGGGGCCACGATATGCGCTGCCCACACTGCGGGCGGAAGAACCCCGAGCACGAGATGTTCTGCCAGAACTGCGGCGAGCAGCTTCCGGATGAGGGTGCCACGGTCCAAGGCAGCCCCACCGCCGAACAAGGAACCACCGATCGGCGCCAGGCGGCTCCCCAGCACATCGACTGGCCCAGCGAGGCCGAGGACCGGGGCATGCAGGGTGCCGAGGCCGCGCGGGAGGGCGCCCGGCGCCGAGGCGGCTGGCTTTGGGTCATCATCGGGGGGTACTTTATCCTACGGGGCGTCGGCTCGCTGGGCGGGTCGGGCAACCCCTACCTGTTGGGCGTGGGCGTCATCTGCGTGGTCTCCGGCCTGGTGCGCGCGCTGGTGGGCGGCGTGATCTCCCACATCGCCGACGCCCTACCCATGCTCGCCATCGCCGGATGGGGCGCCATCCAGGTCTCCGGCGGCCAGCAAGCTGGCTGGATCCTCATCGGACTCGGCGTCTTCTTCGCCGCCACCAACCTGTACCAGCTCACACGCTACCTACAGCGCCGGTAAGACCGCTGCCGTCGGGAGGTGTTTGGAGTTGGCCGGCAGGGTTCACGTAACCGCGATACGGAATACGGACACCGAGTCCGTGAAGAGAGTCTTCACCGAGATCCTCGGCGAGGGTTTCCAGCAGGTCGAGTTGATCGAGAGCGATGGATGGGTGTGGTTCCGCTCCAGCGTATGGGGCGTGGGGGGCGGCGACCTGATCAAGGGCATCCAGGCCCTAGAGCGGCCCGGCGTGCAGATCACCTCGGCCGACGGGGACCGGTTCTACGCGATCTTCCTGCGCCCCGGCGAGGAGCCCGAGACGCTCGTCCACTCATTTGGTACGCACGATACAGAGGAGGACGAGGAGTGGGATGAGAGCGCCGACTACGAGGGCGAGTATGATGATGAGCCCGAGGTAGACCCCGAGCTGGCCTTCCTGGAGGAGGACCGGCCCGAGGATGCGCCACCGGAGCCCACCGGCCCCCTACGCTGGATCGCCCGGGGGTACCGCGAGGAGGGGCTCGACTTCCCCGAGCAGCTCCTGGAGGAGACGCGGGACCTCAGCTACCCAGACGCCAGGGACCGATTCCGCAAGTGGCACCGCCGCCGGTTCCTGGAGCTACTCGCATCCATGGGCGTGGATGACGCCGACGGCGCCATCGACCGGGCCTTGGCGTGGGAGGGCGTCACTCGTACCGAGAGATACGCCGACCTCGGCAACCTGCCGCGTCTGCTGGTGGCCATGGGCCTGGACGGTGAGTGGGACGAGTACGTCCGCCAGGCCGAGGAAGCGGACGAGCGAGCCGAGGACGATGATCCGGACGACTACGAGCACGAGTACGAGCCACCGGACCTCATTGACCCCATCCGTTCGGCGGTCGCCGACCTGGAGCTAGCACCCGTCGCGAAGGGCCCGGTGGGTCTGCCCATCGGAGATCTCGACGCCCTGCTGGTCCCGGCCGAAGCGTGCTCGGTGGAGGAGTGGCCTGGCGCGCTCATCGAGCTGAGAGGCGATGCGATCACCTCCCGCCGCGAGGAGCTGGAGCCCACCCTCAGCGAGGAGGGCTACCGGGTTGAGATCCGTTGGGACGAGACGGGCGTCGTGGCGGGTCTTCAGAACCACATGGTGTACTCGAAGGATCTGCTCGAGATGGAGATCGGAGAGCGCCTCGCCGACTTGCTAGTCTCACCGCCCCACGGCGCCCAGATGACCTTCATCCTCGCCGACCAGGAGCATCCTGAGACGAGGCACGGGTACCGAGGCGTGATCGAGGACGGGCAGTACCTGATCGACGCCACCCATCCGGCCTTCGATGCCGAGACCTTGGCCGGCGCGCTGGCCACCTGCCAGCGGCGGGGCGAGACCAGCCACCGGGCCAATGATGAGGAGGAGGCCGGCGCAATCATGGCGGCCTCAAAGCGGAATGGCTACCTCAGCGCCATGGATGTGGAGCGGGATGGGCTGACCATCTCATGCGAGATGGACCAGGGCTCCTTGGCGGTCCTCTTCCTGCGCCACCGGTACCCCGATGCCTGGAACTTCGCGCCCGCCATGGAGCATGAGGAGCGCGAGTATCGGGAGGCTAAGGAGATGGAGCGGCAGCTCCGCCGCCGCGGCGCGGAGTGGGAACGCAGCCGGATGGCGAAGCGAATCGGCGAGCCCATCTACAAGGGGCACGGCGGCGCCTACTGGCGGTCGGACGTGACCGCCTTCGATGCGCTGGATGCCGAGGTGCTCGCGAAGTTCGAGGATGGCATGGCGGCTCTGGGCTTCCGGTACCTGGGCGACGTTACCCTGAAGAAGATGCGCGGCTACGCCCTCCGGATGTACCTGAGTCCCGATGGCCTCTCCTATGCCGACCTGACCGTCTCCGCCTTCGGTCCCCTCTGCTGGGAGTACGTGAGTCGCATGGCCGACGGATCACACCTGACCACCACGACCAACCCCATGGCCATGAGCCGGCCCGATGTGAAGATCTACTTCAAGGAAGCCCCCGGGCTCGATCCCGTGGACCTGTATGAGAAGCACCGGTGGGCCATCGGCCGTTTCGAGTCGGCCAAGAACACCCGGCCCGTACCTCTGGAGGGCACCTTGGAGGGCGTGGCCCGGGCCATCGACGAGGCATTGGAGCGCACGGAGCGCGATGAGGCCGAGAACCCCTCCATCGACGTCAGCTTCGTATCGATGGATGACATCGAGGACGACGAGGACTAGCCCTCGTGCCCCTTCGCCACGGGGGAGGCCACGGGGCCCGTCTTCGGGCATGCAGGGCCATCGCACCCAGGCCGGAATCTGCTCTCGTGGCAGTCACTGTCCACCAACCCGTTCGTCCGAAGTGGAGTCGACGGAAGGAGCGAGGTGCGGTGCCTTCGGGGGACCAGGACCCCATGCTTCCTCATGAGCAGGCTGACCGAATGGAGGCCAGCCCGTCGGCCGCGTCGCGGGCGGGTGCGGGCTCGAATGCCATGGGTCGAGCGCTGCTGCTGGGCGCGATCGTGTTCGTTGCCATCGCCGGGCTCGAGTGGGCGGCCTATTTCCTGCTTGTCAGGCCCAGCAGCGGCGTCGGCTCCGACACCGGTCTCTGGGGTATGGCGCTCCTCGGGTCTCTGGGCTTCCTGCCCTACGCCCTCGTTGGCTGGGTGTATGGCCGGAGCCGCAGGGGCGATACTCCGGCCGCTGAGGCGAGCCTGGTGCCCACCGCTGGATTGTGGCTCATCACGTACGTGCTGCAGCTCGGCTTCCGGACCTACGCCCACGTCGCGAGCGGCGTACCCATCGACTGGCGACCCAACCCGACGGTCCTTCTCGCATGCCTTTGCACCGGTTACATGGGTGGCCTGGCCGCCGATGCCATGGCCCGCCGTCCGGTCCCGGAGCGGCGCCGGTTACTGCGCGGGATCGCGCCCCTGGTCGCTCTGGTTGCGATCCTCCACAGTCTACGGGGGCCCCCAAGCCTCTACAGCTCCGTGTCGCCATCGTGGCTCGCGGGCCAGTACTCGCTGAGCTTCCTCATGCCCAGTCTCCTCGTGGGCGTGGCCCTCATCGGGATGGACTGGGAGCGGCAGGGTCTGTGGATCTACATCCTTGGACCCATCGTGGTCGCCTGGGCGTGGGCGTGGGCGGATACCAACACGCCCGCCCATCCCGAGATCCTCTGGCGCCTGGGCCTACCCCTGGCCGCCGGCGCCCTTGGCGCGAACTGGCTCATCCACCGACTGCGCGACCGCGAAGCGGCACCGGCGACATCCAACGAGACGTACCCCAAAAAGGAATAGAGCGGTAACCATCCGAACAGAGCCCCTGCCCGAAGCGTTGCAACGGTGCAGGGAGCATACCCATGTCCAACGATTTCGCGGCAGCCGCCGCCGTAACCGAGACCGTCGAGACCGCGCCCGAGGCCGAGGCGCAACCGACCATCGATCCCCGCAACTCGCTCAATGAGCTGACGGGGGGCGAGTGGCTCTACTTCACCAAGTCCGTCCTCACCACCACATACCCGCCCGAGCTGGGCCACCAGCTCCGGAAGGCGCACGGCGCCTGCAAGCCGCCCCGGCTGATGAAGGAGCTGATCGAGTTCTTCACCAAGGCCGACGGCGTGGTGCTGGACCCATTTGCGGGCGTGGGTGGCACGCTGCTGGGCGCTACCATCGCCGAGCCCGAGCGGACGGCCATCGGCATCGAGATCAACCCCAAGTGGGCCGAGATATATGCGCAGGTCTGCGAGGAGGAAGAGATCGACCGGCAGGAGATGCTCCTGGGCGACTGCCGCCAGGTGATGGCCTCCATGGAGCCCGAGTCCGTCGACTTCGTGGCCACCGATCCGCCCTACAACGTCCACCTCGAGCGCACCATGTGCAACGGGGTGTACGACAAGACCCACGGCAACCGCCGCACCGATTACGACATGCGCTCCGAGGAGGATGGCGACCTGGCCAACGGCGATACCTTCGAGGAGTACCTGGCGGGCATGACCGAGGTCTTCCAGGGCTGCTTCCGGGTCCTCCGGCCGAAGGGCTACATGGCCGTGATCGTCCGCAACGCCTACCAGAAGGGCCGGTACTGCTATACCAACATCCATCTGGCCGAGCAGGCCGAATCGGTGGGGTTCGTGCTGAAGGGCGAGAAGATCTGGTACCAGGCCGGCACTCGCCTTCGCCCCTACGGCTATCCCTTCGCGTACGTCCCCAATATCGCCCACCAGTACATCGTGATTCTGCAGAAGCCGAAGTGATTTGACCTCGGTGGTATACTGAAGCTCGGTGGCTAGATACAGTGCCGCCGCTCTCGCCCATGTCACACGGAAAGCGGCTGAGGATCATGCAGATACGGGACCTGGAGTCGCGCCTGAACGCGGCCGGCTACGAGCGGATGCCTCGGAGAGGCAGGGGGCACCACCGGGTGTGCTTCTGCGAGAAGACGGGCAGGCTGATCGTCTTGACCGGCGAGCCGTGGGACGAGATTCCCGAGGGCATTCTGGAGAAGATTCTGGAGCAGGCGGGCCTGCTCGAAGAAGACGACGAGGAGTAGTGATCCCATGCGTTTCGCGGCGGTCTACCAGCGGGCCGAGGCCAACTGGGCGGGCTATGTGCCCGATTGCCCCACCTGCGTCGCCACGGGCCAGACCCTGGACCAGGTCCAGAAACAGCTCACCGAGGCGGTCGAGGTCCACCTATCCACCCTGCGCTCCCAAGGCCTGAACCTGCCAACCCCCGAGACCGCCGTGGGGTACTTGGAGGTCGAGCCACCGCCACTGCCGGGGGAGTGACTCCCGGCACCGCTCCCTACTCCTCCCCATCATCCAGGTCGGGGGCACCCTCGAACTCGCTGGCGTGCATCGGCGTGACCAGCTCCCGAAGCCGCGTGCGGACCTTGCCGGGGAAGCGCCGGACCATGAGGATCGAGGAGTCGACGCCATCGGCGATGCGCTGAGCCAAGCTGCCGCGGAAGGCCTCGTGGGTCAGGCTCTCCCAGCTCGTGCCGAACACCAGCAGGTCGCCGCGCTGCACCTCGTGGCTTAGGCCCGCGACCAAGTCGGCGGCCACGCGCGGCTCCACGGTCCGGTGGAACTTGTCGGTGAGCTTGTGAGCCTCGTCCTCGGCCTCCTGCTGGTCGCCCTCCAGGTTGTAGTGCAGTAGCTCCAGGGGAACGCCCAGGCCATCGGAGACGGCCGTAGCGATGGACACTGTCAACTCCGCCTGGGGGCTGCCGGTGACGGCGGCGACGACCCGGCTGATGTCCTTGATGGGCAGCTCGGCCCGGAGCACTGCCACATCGCACGGCGCATTGCGAACCATGGGGTCCAGGCTCACATTGGGCCGTCGCTCCTTGCTTGGGTCCCAGCCCGCCCATCCGATGAGGACCAAGTACGGCAGCTCCTCCTCCACGGTATCGAGCATCGCTTTGGATAGCTTGTGGCAGATGCGCACCGTGCCG
>WJIW01000422.1 GCA_014730065.1 Armatimonadia bacterium
CCGTCGATCCACCATGCCGTGTTGGGATACTGGGTGTAGTCGGGGTACTCATGGGGATAGTGAATGCCGATCACGTCGGCCGCCCCCAGGGGATCGCCGTCGGATTCGTAGGTGATGGGCCGGGTCGGATCCCAGTCCTTCATGCGGTGGCCCATCTCCGCGAGCATCCCCGTGGCGTACTCATTCTCCAGGTTAAGCTCGGCACCATGGAACTCGTTGCAGAGGCTGTACATCACTACCGAGGGGTTGTTCCGATACTGGCGCGTCATCCGCTCCAAGTGGGTGGCGTAGTTCTCCCAGAACTCGGGGTCATTGACCCGGTACGAGGTGTCATCGTTCCATATGGCGCCCTCGGGGATGACCAGAATGCCCACCTCGTCGGCTACCTCATAGAACTGGCGGCGCCATGGCTGGGTGTGGGTCCGGAAGGCCACCACGTTACCGGCCTTGAGGGCCTCCCAGAACTCCCGGACGTCCTCGCGGCTGGCGTAGCGCTGATCGACCGGCCACGATGAGGATGCCAGCAACTGGATCCGGGACCCGTTCAGGTAGAAGTCCGGGCCTTCGATCCAGAGCTCCCGGAAGCCGAAGCGGGTCCGTACCCGGTCCACCACCTCGCCGTCGGCCCGGAGGGTGGTCTCCAGTTGGTAGAGGTACGGGTCCTCATGGGACCAGTAGCGAGCATCGGGCCAATCGGCGGTCACCGTGGCCACGAGCGGATCGCCCTCCCCCCCGGCAATCGTCGCGCCCGGGAGGTCCAGCACAGCCTCATCGCCATCGAGAACACGCGTCTCGAGCGTGAGGGGCCGGGTCTCGACGTCGGCGCCGATCAGCTCGTAGTCCACACCGATGCTGCCCTCACGGACGGAGGTGGTGATGGCCACATGCTCCACCCGCGTCTCGGGCACGATCCGCAGCTCCACGTCATCCCACGGCCCAAAGGAGGCATACAGACCACCGATCGGGCCCAGCACGGCGTCATCGGCCATGCCGCGCATGACGGTCCAGTTGGTGGCGTAGGGACTGAGATCCACCTCCCGGCTGAAGATGCCCGTCCAATCGCGGCACCCCAGGAGCAGCTCGTTCTCGCCTCCCCCGACCAGGGCGTCGGTCACATCCAGGGTGAAGGGATCGTATCCGTTGAACTCGCCACCGACCTCGATACCGTTGAGCCGCACCTCGCTGTTGTACTTGACCCCTCCGAAGTACAGAAGAGCGCGCGAGCCCGGAGGCAGCTCCGGCGCGTGGAACCTAGTCCGGAGCCAAGCGGCCTGGCCCGTGCCACCCGGCAGGGTGCCCGGCACCACTTGGTCGGTCCACTCGGCATCGCCGGGGCCAGCGCCGAGGCTGTCCACGCGCGCGGCTTCCCAGACCCCGTTGAGTGATAGTGCCTGCCGGAGCTCCTGGGCGCCGACAGCTGAGCACAGGATAAGGAGCAACATCGGGAGATAGCGGAACATGGACTCACCTCATCAAAGCCAGCCCCCCGGCCGGCGGCGGAGGGGTGGCTAGTGCCTCGTTGACCAGGGCGGCTTCGGCGCAAGAGTCCTGCCGGCCTGCCCGGTCAGCGTGTAACGGGCTGGGCGGTATTCCGGAGCCTGAAAGGAGCGGCAGACACTGTACGTTGTGAGGGAAGGGCCGCCCGCATTGGCCAGAGACGGCATCCTCCTCCTGGACAGCGTCCAGGTTCGGCATCAAGCAGGGACCCGGGGCTCCCAGGGCGTATTCGCCTTCCTCACTGCTGCGCCGCTATAGCCGAGCGCCCTTCGAAGGAGCTGAACCCAGCGTGAGATCCCGGTGGACGCCCGTCCTTGCCCTGTTCGTTCTCGCCGTCCTCCCACTGCTCCCGGCCGCCATGGCCCAGGAGGAAGAGGCTACCGACGAAGCCTCCGAGGAGGCCGAGGAGTACCATTGGACCCTCAAGGAGATCCTGCCCGACAAGAGCATCTTCGGACCGTCGGCGACCGAGGCCGAGTTCTCCTTCGATGGCCGCTACGCCGCGTACCGGTACCGCCCGTACGATGAGCGCCGCCATGGCAATGATCTGTGGCTGTATAACGTGGAGTCGGGCGAGAGCACCCGGATCACCTCGGTATCGGTCATGGCCGCGTTCCAGCGGAGCACCCGAGAAGTGCTCGAGGACCGCTTGGAGAAGGCCGACGAGGCCGGCCGGGAGGGCGAGACCGACGAGAACCGGGACGAGATCCGCGAGTTGAAGGAGAGCGGCGATTGGGTGAGTGAGGACGACGCCGACGACGAGGACGCGCCCCGCTACGGCGGCATCAGCTACTACGAGTGGTCGCCCACTGCAGATGAGATGATATTCGCCTCCCAGGGCGATTTGTACCGATATGAGGTCGAGAGCGGAGAGATCAGCCGCCTCACCATGACGGGCGATACCGAGCGCTCGGCCCACTACCTCCCCCATGGCGACGGGTTCCTATACCAGCGCGGAGACTCGGTCATGCACGTCAAGCTGGGCAGTCACCTGGTCACCGAGCTGGAGCCCCCGCTGGGACGCGGCGAGGGCATGGACTCGTACCGGATCAGTCCCGATGGCAACAAGCTCGTGTTCGTCACCACCCACACCGAGGACCAGCCGGGCACTCGCGCCGTGACGATCATGGACTTCGGCGACCGCTTCGCCCGGTCGTACGAGGTCGGTCGGCATGTGTCCGACGACCCGCCCGGCAAGTCGATCTGGTCGGTGTACCTGTGGGACATCACCGGGCTCAGCGCCGAGGCCCACAAGCCCATCAAGGTCTACTCCCACGAGGTCTCGGGCCCCCGGGACGCTCACATCATGCCCGACTGGGCCCCCGACTCCAGCCGAGTCGTATGGTCGGTATACGAGCAGGAGTCTGACAATGTGTGGATCCTGGAGGCCGCATTCCCCGAGGACTACGAGAGCGGCGAGGCCGAGGAGGAGGAGGGCTCCGAGGACGGCGAGGACAGCGAGAACGGCGAGGATGTCCGGGAGCGCGAGCTGCCCGATGACGAGGAGCCCGAGATCGAGGCCGAGGAGCTGACCCGGTTCCTACACAACGGTGGCCCCAATACCGTCTACGACATCCGGCCCTGGTACCTGGCCGACAGTCGCCGAGTGGTGCTGCTCACCGAGCACACCGGATTCCGCCACCTGTACATCCTTGACCCCCTCTACGAGACCCTCAATGCCCTCACCGAAGGGCGATGGGAGGTCTACCCCATGGACATCACCGAGGACCATACCCGGCTCTTCTTCCAGGCCAATAAGGAGGCGCCCGAGCTCCGGGACGTGTACGCCGTGGAGCTGGAGACCGGTGAGGTTACCCGCCTCACCGGCCAGCGAGGGTACTACTCCAGGGCGGCGGTGAGCCCCGACGCCGAGGACGTCCTCGCCATCTACTCCCATTACGGAGGGCTCAGGGAGCTGGTGCATGTCGACGTGCCATCGGGCGAGCAAGAGGCTCTCACCGATTCCCATCCCGAGAAAGCCCATGCCCTGACCGAGCCCATCCCCCAGTTCTTCACCTACGAGAACCGCCACGGCCACCAGATCCACGGCGTGCTATGGCTGCCCGAGGACCTGAAGCCCGAGGACGAGCGGCCCCTGCTGATCTACGTCTACGGCGGCCCCCTGGGCAGTGGCAGCAAGACGGTCGTGGATGGCTCCTACAGCTCCGATCACTACTTCTTCCACCACTACCTGACCAAGCACTACGGCTACGTCACCTGCGCTATCGATCCCCGCGGGCAGTCGGGCTACGGCGCCGTCTTCGAGAAGGCCAGCTTCGACCAAGTCGGTGTGCCCCAGACCCAGGATCTGGAGGATGGCGTCAAGTTCCTCGCCGAGGAGTTCGGCGGCATCGATGAGGACCGGGTCGGGATCCACGGCTGGAGCTTCGGTGGCTTCCAGGCCCAGATGTGCCTGTACACCGCGCCCGAGACCTTCGCCGTGGGCATCGCCGGTGCCGGTCCGACGGAGTGGGAGAACTACAACTCCTGGTACTCCCAGGGAGTCATCGGGGACACCCGCATCGGCCAGGCGGACTTGGCGGAGCACTCCCTGGTGCCCCGCTCCGAGAACCTGGAGGGGAGGCTCCTGCTGGTCCACGGCATGAAGGACTCCAATGTCTTGTACCAGGACACGGTGAGGGTCTATGCAGCCCTGCTGGATGCGGACAAGGGGCCCCAGGTCGACCTGTTCCTCGATCCCGCCGGAGGCCACGGCCTGGGCGGACACGTGAAGCGCCTCCAGAAGTACCAGGTCTATGAGGACTTCCTCCTGCGAACCCTGGGAACCGCCGCCGGTGCGCCCATCGTCCCGGGCCTGGAGGAGATGCGCCCCTCGGCCGACGACTCCGAGGAGGAGGACGAGGATAACGGCGATACCGGTGGCGAGGACGAGGACGCGCAGGAGGACCCAACTCCCGCCGCAGTCCTGGTGGGCAACCGGTAGGCCGGGGGCGCGATCGTGGCAATGCACACCAGGTAGTCCCTGGCTGCCGAGCCGGCGGCGAGGCGGGGCAGCCACGGGGCACAAAGCCGTTCCGGGCCCCGAACCTCGCCAAGAACGGCTCAGTTTCATACAATGCGGTCGCGCCGAAGCCCCAGAGTTGGGCCAACCGAAGGGGAGCATGAACAGCCATGGCTTGCGATAGCATCTGCGTGCTCGGATTGGGCTACATCGGACTACCGACGGCCAGCCTGCTGGCCACCAAGGGTGTCAAGGTCCTGGGCGTCGACACCAGCGCCAAGGCAGTGGAGACCATCAACGCTGGTGAGATCCACATCCACGAGCCCGATCTGGACGTTCTCGTGCGGGCGGCGGTCCACAGCGGGAACCTGAAGGCCTACACCGAGCCCCAGCCCGCCGATGCTTTCATCATCGCCGTTCCCACGCCCGTCACCGAGGGCCACCAGCCCGATCTGTCATATGTGCGCCAGGCGGCCAAGGCCATCGCGCCGGTGCTGAAGCCCGGTGACCTGGTAGTGGTGGAGTCGACCATCTCTATCGGCGCCACCGAGAGTGTGTGCCAGTGGATCGCCGAGGAGCGGCCCGACCTCGCCCTGCCCAGTCGAGACGACCCATCGGCCGAGCCGGCCCCCTCTCGGATTCATGTGGCCCACTGTCCCGAGCGGGTGCTACCGGGCCAGATCCTGCGGGAGCTGGTGGACAACGACCGAGTGGTGGGGGGCGTGGATCCCGCTTCGACGGCCGAGGCTGTGGAGCTGTACCGGCGCTTCTGCAAGGGCGCGATCCTCTCCACCGACTGCCGCACGGCCGAGCTGTGCAAGCTCTGTGAGAACGCCTTCCGCGACGTGAACATCGCCTACGCCAACGAGCTATCGATGATCTGCGACGAGTTCGACATCGATGTGTGGACCCTGATCTCCTTGGCCAACCGCCATCCCCGGGTGAACATCCTCAAGCCCGGGCCGGGGGTAGGCGGCCATTGTATCGCTGTGGATCCGTGGTTCATCGTGGCCTCGACGCCGGAGACGGCAAGGCTCATCCATCGCGCCCGCGAAGTGAATGACTCCAAGCCGGGCCATGTGGTGGCTGCGGTTAGGGCGAAGGCGGATAGGCTGAAGAACCCGATCATCGCCTGCCTGGGCCTGGCCTTCAAGGCCGATGTGGACGACCTGCGCGGGTCGCCGGCGGTCACCATCGCCCGGCAGCTGGCCGAGGAGAAGGCGGGTACCATCCTCGCCGTGGAGCCGCATATCGAGGAGCTTCCCGAGGCGTTGGCCCGATGCGGTGTCGAGAAGGTGGGTTTGGGTGATGCACTGCACCGGGCCGATGTGATCGTGCTGCTCGTGGATCACCGGCAGTTCACCGCGGTGGACCGCCACCAGTACCAGGACAAGATTCTCATCGACACCCGGGGCGCGTGGCGGTAGGCTCGGTGGAGCAGCCGCGGAGATGATGCACATGCGCAGTCTCATGACTGGGCCCGCGGGCAGGGCATCGAATGGCCCCCGGACGATCTTAGCAAGGTAGGGATAATGGAAGACGTGCGTGCGGCCATTCAGGTGGATCACCGCGAGGATGGGTTCATCTTCGCCCCGGCTCAGGATGCCATCGTTGCCCAGTACCGGGCAAGCGGACGCATTCTGCTCTCTCCTTACCGAGCCTGCCTGGTGGGCGCGCACGTGGACCATCAAGGCGGGAAGGTGACGGGCTTCGCCCTCGACCGAGGCATCGTGCTGGGCTACCGTTCCACCGATGATCCCAACATGCGCCTCCGGGACGCCACCGATGCCAGTATCGCTCACGTCCACCCCGACGATGCCGTGTCCCGGGCCGGCGACAGTCAGGACTGGTCCCTCTTCCTCATCGGTGCCGCGAAGGTCTTCGGGCCCCGCTCCAGGGGGTTCGTCGGCGCCGAGGCTGGGAGCTTGCCATCGGGCAGGCTCAGTTCTTCGGCGGCTTTCTCCCTCGCCCTGCTCAGCGCCCTCGCGGACGTCAACGGCAAGACGTGGGATACCGCCGATCTCGCCGAAGCCGCCGTGCGGGTGGAGAACGAGTACGTAGGCGTGAAGTGCGGACTCCTCGATCCGACCATCATCGCCAACGCCAAGGCGGGACACATGGTCACCCTGGACTGCCAGACGAATCAGGTCACCGTCGACCCGGGGCCCGAGGTGGCCATCGTGGCCGTCTACTCGGGGATCCCCCGCCGGCTGGCGGCGACGGGCTTCAACAACCGAACGGACGAGTGCCGGGAGGCCGCGAAGCTGGCAGCGGAACGTACCGGCTTCGCGGCGCGGGACGAGGTCCATGGCCTGGGCGACCTTCCGCGGGATCTCCTACGCGCGGAGCTGGAGGAGCTTCCCATGCCCTTCCAAGGGAGGGCCAGGCATTTCGTCACTGAGGTCGAGCGAGTCGAGCAAGCCATCGCGGCGTGGCGCGATGGCGACCTGGAGGCTTTCGGCGCATGTGCCCGCGAGTCGCTGGAGAGCAGTATCAGCAACTACGAGACGGGCAATGAGGAGCAGCAGGTCTTGGGTCGGATCCTGAACCGGGCTCCGGGCGTGTATGGAGCCAGGTTCTGTGGCGGCGGCTTCGGTGGCTTCGCGGCCGGCGTCTCGGATCCCGAAGCGGCCGAGGAAGCGGCTCAGTGGGCTTTGTCGGAGTACCGGCGAGCCGTACCGAAGTACGCCGATGCCGCCTTCTCCGTCGTCTCCAGGCCCTCCGATGGACTCAGATGGCTGGAGCCGTAGCGACGGTTAGTGGACTGGCGCCGAGACGGGCCGCGGGTTGGGGCACGCCCCAAGCCGGGGCCGCAGCACATGACACGACCTCCGGGCTGCCGATGCGAAGGAGCCAAGGGCATGGACAAGGCACTGATGGACACCACCTGCTTGCGGGGGGCCGACGACGTTGTCTTCACGGCCATGGAGGACGAAGCGGTTCTCCTCCACCTGGGCACGCGGAAGTACTACGGCCTGAACGAGACGGGGCTCCGGATCTGGCAGATGATCCAGGTGGGGGCCAACTTGGGTGACATCGCCACGACCCTATCGAACGAGTACGACGTGGACCCGGCTGAGGCCCGAGAGGCCGTGGTGGCCCTGTGTGGTGAGCTGCTCGATGAGGGCCTGGTCCAAGTGGCCACTCCCAGCAACGGTTCGCCTTCTGAGTAGGTTCCAGGCGCCGCTCGCCCGGCCCGCTGGCCCGTGCGCGTGGCAGCGCGGCAGTATCGCGAGCGTGGTGGGCGAGCGAGAGATCACGGGGGAGTGGGTCGAGCTCACCGGCGTCCTCACCGGCGCGTGCGAGCTGGCGCTGTATGTGGACGGCGAGGAGGTCGCCCGCGGCCAGAGCCGGTACTTCA
>WJIW01000423.1 GCA_014730065.1 Armatimonadia bacterium
ATGTCTCCGATCCGGCCGAGGGCCTCATGGTCTACCGCGAGCAGCTCACCCGCTGGGGCCAGGGCATCGCGACCCGTATCGGCAGCATCGTGTGGGGCTCGGTGAGCGCTCTGTTCTTCTACATCTTCACACCATTCGTGGCCTACTACTTCATGCGCGACATCGACCCCCTACGGAAGCGCGTGTGGGCATGGATCCCGGATCAGTACCACGACAAGTGCCATCGAGCCTCCCAGCGGATGAACGGCATGCTAGCGAGCTACTTCCGGGGCCAGCTCACACTGATGTTCCTGGCCTTCTGCGCCTGCTGGGTGGTGCTGCTGATCCTGAAGGCCTGGCTGGGGATCGACAATATCTTGATCGTGGCGGCGACCAACGGGCTTCTCTACGCCGTCCCCGTGCTTGGGCCCGTGGTGGCCAGCTCGGTGGCGGTCATCGTGGGCTTCAGCACGGCCGATGGGAACCCGTGGATCGCGGCGCTGATCATGCTTGCCGTCATCCAGGGGCTGAACCTGGTGTTCGATCAGGTGGTCACGCCCAAGATCGCGGGGGAGAAGGTAGGGCTCCATCCGCTGGTGGTCATCTTCTCCGTGCTCGCGGGCGCCACACTGCTGGGCTTCGTGGGCATGCTCATCGCCATTCCCACCGCGGGCGCGATCAAGATCGTGATCAACACCTTCATGCCCGAGGTGTTCGAGAACGAGGAGGGCGGCGCCGCCGATCAAGACGACGATGGGACCAACGAGCGGAGGGATGAGTGAGGGGCGCACAAGGCCCCGTCCGCCCCGCCGGTGAACCCTGCGAGCGGAGAGGATGACTCGGCCACGAACACCTACCGCATCGCCACCTTCAACCTCCAGAACCTAGAGAAGCCGCGCAAGCCCTCGCCGGCCCACTTCGACGAGGATGCGTGGCGACTGGCCGTGCAGGCCTACGACCGCCACCTGGAGGCTGTGCGCGGGACGCTCACGCGCATCCGGGCCGACGTGCTCGCCGTCCAGGAGGTCATGGACGAGGGGGACTTCGAATCCCTGATCGGGGGCACCGAATACGCCCAGTTCGCCCGAAGCCCCATCGACCGCAGCCCGGGCATCGAACGGCAGCAGGTCATCCTCAGCCGGTACGACATACGCCAGGTCGAGCTACACCGGCAGGAGACTCGGGTCTCCTGGGTCCATGCCAACAAGGGAGTGGCCCAGGCCGTCCACTGGAACCGGCCCATCGTGGAGGTCACGGTCGATCTGCCGTCCATCGGCCCGACTGCCTTCCTCGCCCTGCACCTGAAGTCCAAGCGTCCCTCGGACGTGCAGCACTTGGGACGGGGTCACGGCGGGACCTGGCCCAGCCTGGCAGCTCACGCCGAGGGCATGGTGCTCAGCTCGCTGAAGCGGGTGGGCCAGGCCCTCGAGCTCCGGCGCCGAGTCGATGAGCTGTTTCGGACCCACCACTCGGCGCGCATCGTGGTCATGGGCGACTTCAACGACTCCCTCGATAGCGTGCCCCTGGACGTGGTCCGCGGCAACTACGTGGGGGCCCGGAACCCCGAGCTATGGGACCAGGAGCTGTACCCCGTGGAGCTGTCGCTGCCTCGGGAGAAGCAGTACACTCTGATCCACTCGGGCACGCCGGTGATGATCGACCATATCCTGATCAGCCGGGCGCTACTGGAGTACTTCGAATCGGCCACCATCCTGAACGAGACGATCCGCGACCATCTGGCCATCCACCCCCACGGTGCGTACTTCCCCGATTCCGATCACGCGCCGGTGGTAATGGAGCTCACGGCGCGGGCTTAGGGTGGCTCCCACCCCTCACCCGCCGGCAGCAGCCGGTCGACGCACTCCAGCACATCCTCGGGATCGAAGGGCTTGCCCAGGAGCAGGTCGGCGCCCAAGTCGTAGCCGCTGCGGACGTTGGCTGCCTCGTCCTTGCCCGTGATGATGATGATGGGAATGTCGCACGTCGCGGCGTGGGACTTGAGAAGCCTCAGTGCGGTGAGGCCGTCCATGATGGGCATCACCAGGTCCAGCAGGACCACGTCGGGCTTCTTCTCATGGGCGGCGATAAGGGTGCGGGCCCCGTCGGGCTGGCAGATCACCTCGTGGCCCGCACCCTCCAGAATCGTCTCCAGCAGGCGACAGATGTTCCTGTCGTCATCGGCAGCGAGAACCCGTGCCATGGCGACCGTCCCCCTTCAGCAACGGCCCGATCCGACGCGCCTACCCTTGGGTCCCTCCCGAGGGCGGCGGAGGCGCGTCCGGTGGCGTGCCACCCGGAGGCGGCGTGGTGGGTGGCATCCCCGGAGGCGCAGCACCCGGAGTGGGAGGAGTGCCCGGCGGCGTAGCCATCGACTCCACCGTCTCGCCGTGGGCGACGGCCTTGTAGCCGATGAACAGAACGATCTGGATGAACACGAAGCCCACGGCGCCACCGATGACGGGCACCATGGAGACCACAGAGTAGCCCAGCCCCATGACCACGATCAGGAGCAGCCAGTTCCACAGGTCCTTGGAGACCAGCTCCTTGCTCCGCTGCATGGCTTCCCATGCGCCCAGTCCCTCCTCATGGATCACGATCAGGGCGAGGCACCACCACGCTGCCAGGATGAACCCGGGGATGATGCAGAGCAGAAGGCCCACGGACACCAGAACCCAGTACAGGAGCAGGTAGAGCCCCGCGACTCCGGTGAACTGGAAGCCCTCC
The DNA here is from genome assembly GCA_014730065.1 of Armatimonadia bacterium. Taxonomy (GTDB): domain Bacteria; phylum Armatimonadota; class Zipacnadia; order UBA1398; family UBA1398; genus UBA1398. The sequence continues at coordinate 2,704 of WJIW01000423.1, forward strand.
CAGAGATGGTTGATGTCCGGTCGCTGGCCGTTCCAGCGGGCCCGGATAGCGAGGATCACGCCCACGTTGATGGGGCCGGCGAGCCACAATCCCGCGATGGGAATGCAGTACGCCGCCCCCATGATCAGAGTAGCGACGAGGCCGATCAGAAACCACTGCACCACGTCTTCGCTGATGATCTTCCAGGCTTGCTCGAACCAAGGTCCCATTTTGACCATGTGAAGATTCCCCCGTATCGGTTGTCGGAGGCCCACGCGATTCCCAGCCTACGCAGACCGGGATTCCGGCCGACCCCGTCGAGCACCTCCATGGAACCGTATCGAAGGCGTTCCCCTCCAGCCGTCGAACATACCACTGCCATGGCGATCTATCCCCGGGCCGTGACCCGGCTCATCGAGGCCTTCCGAAAGATCCCCGGCGTGGGGCCCAAGAGCGCCCAGCGGTACGCCGTCCATGTACTACGGGCCTCCTCCGAGGATGCCAAGGAGCTGGCCGAGGCCATCCTGGATGTGAAGGAGTCCATCCGCCCCTGCGAGCGCTGCGGCAACTACACCGACACCGAGCTGTGCTCCGTCTGCGCCGATCCGCGCCGGGAGCCCAGGGCCCTCTGTGTGGTCTCGTACGTTCGCGACCTGATGGCCATCGAGCGCGCCGGGGAGTTCAAGGGTCGCTACCATGTGCTGGGCGGGGTGCTCTCGCCCGCCGACGGGGTGGGGCCCGAGGAGCTTACCATCTCGGCCCTCATCGAGCGGGTGCGCGACGAGAACGTCAGCGAGGTCATTCTGGCCACCAGCCCCTCGGTGGAGGGCGACGCCACGGCCCTGTACCTGGCCCGGCTCCTGGGCTCGGTGCCCGACCTGGACGTGACCCGGCTGGCCAGCGGATTGCCCGCCGGGGCCGATCTGGATTACGCCGACCAGACCACCATCGCCGCGGCCCTCAGCGGCCGGCGGAAGGTTGACTAGAAGGATGGGGGAGACGCCGATGCGGGGGGAATCCCCGAGCGACCTCAAGCCCGAGGTGCTGCGCGCCCACCTCGAGGCTCGGGGCGCCCAGCCGCCCGAGGACGCCATCGCCGAGGTTCTGGAGCATCTGGAGGCCGGCCGGTTCGAGGATGCCGCCACGGCGCTTCGGTACGGTGCCCGCGGCCTATCTCACCAGACCGCCGAGGAGATCATCGCCGCCGTCGAGTCGGGAGCCGATCCCGGGTCGGGTCCGTCGGCGGAGGACATCGAGCGCGCCACCTTCGCCTTCGAGCTGGACCATGGCATGGTCCATGGTCACGGCGTTCTACGGTTCCAAGACGGCCCCGTAGCCGTGGTCGGCCGGATTCAGAAGGGCACCGTGCTGCCGGGGGATGAGATCTACCTCTACTGTGCCGATGGCTCGGAGCACCGGGCAGTGGCCGTTCGCGCGGAGCTGATGGAGAAGCGCGAAGGCCCGGCCGATGACATCTGGGAGCTGCATATGGCGCTAGGCCATCCCCTGGAGCAGCCCCATGCCGACGAGGCGGGCCCCCTGGCAGTGGCGCCGGGTGACCTGATCCTCGGGTTCACCGAGGGCGACCGGTCCCTCAGGCAGACCGCCGCCGACGAGATCAATCACCTTCTGCAAGGGCGGGGTCTGGATGCCCTCTCCGCCGAGGAGATGGGCGAGGTCCTCGACCTGATCGCATGCCTCCAGGACGAAGCCGCCATGGCCCGGCTCGCGGAGCTGCGGCCCCAGGTGTCCGATCCCGACGTGCAGACCGTGGTTCGTCGGGCCGAGCGGATTCTGCGGCCCGATGCCAAGCAGCATGTGGGCCAGTGCTTCATCGCCACGGCGGCGTGCGGATCCCCCGATCATCATCTGGTGCGGGAGCTTCGCGAGTATCGAGACACCGCTATGGTGAGCCGGGCGGCTGGCCGGTGGGTGGCAGAGCTGTACCGGCGGTGGTCGCCGCCCATGGCCAGGGCGATCGCCGAGCGAGAGCCGCTGAGGCGTGTGGCGCGCCGGTGGATCGTAGAGCCCGCGGCCTGGTGGGCCCGGCACGCGCTCCGGCGATCGAGGAGCCGCAGATAGCGGCGCGCGGCCAGCGCTGGGTTGCCCGAGCCGGTCCTTCGCTTTGGTCATCACCCCCGACTGTGATACTATCAGAACAACTGTGTGCAAACAGAGGAGGCGGCCGTGAGCGAAGCCATCAGCCGCGATAGGGTCAAGCAATCGGGCGCCTCGGCCTACGTCGGGGGGCATGGGCGGTTCGAGCTGAAGCACGACCACCGGCCCCGGGGCCATCAGCCCGAGGCCATCGACACCCTGGCCGAAGGGGTGCGCTCGGGCAAGGACCGGCAGGTCCTGCTCGGCGTGACCGGCTCGGGTAAGACCTACACCGCCGCGTGCGTCATCGAGCGGCTCCAGCGGCCCACACTGGTCCTCGCCCACAACAAGACGCTGGCCGCCCAGCTCTGCGCCGAGTTCCGCAGCTACTTCCCAGACAACGCCGTCGAGTATTTCGTCAGCTACTACGACTACTACCAGCCCGAAGCGTACATCCCCCAGACCGACACGTACATCGAGAAGGACACCTCGATCAACGACGAGATCGAGCGACTCCGCCACGCCGCCACCCACGCCCTGATCAGCCGGCGCGACGTGATCGTGGTCGCCTCGGTCTCCTGCATCTACGGCATCGGTGCACCTATCGAGTACTCGGGCATGTCGCTACGGCTGGCCGTCGGTGACTTCGCCGATCGGGACGAGGTGCTGCGGCAGCTCGTGACCATGCAGTACATGCGGTCGGAGATCCTGGGTCGGCGGAGGTTCCGGGCCCGGGGCGACGTCATCGAGATCTACCCCTCCGATGCCGAGGTGATCGTCCGGGTGGAGCTGTTCGGCGATGAGGTGGAGCGGCTGTCGGTGATCGACCCGCTGACCGGCGAGGTGCTCGCCACGCCACCCTCGATCGATGTGGTCCCGGCGTCCCACTACGTCATTCCCGAGGAGCGGCTGGGCGTGGCGTGCGAGTCCATCGAGGCCGAGCTGGCCGAGCGGCTGGCCGAATTCCGCCAGCACGACCGACTCCTGGAGGCCCAGCGCATCGAGCAGCGCACCCGGTACGACCTGGAGATGCTCCGGGAGGTGGGGATGTGCAAGGGCATCGAGAACTACAGCCGGCACATGGACGGCCGCGAGGCGGGCGAGCCCTCGGCCACGCTGCTGGACTTCTTCCCCGCCGATTGGCTGATGGTCATCGATGAGTCCCACCAGACCATCCCCCAGGTCAAGGCCATGTGGCACGGTGACCGCTCCCGGAAGCTCAACCTGGTGGAGCACGGCTTCCGGCTTCCCAGCGCCCTGGACAACCGGCCCCTCACCTTCGAGGAGTTCGAGGCCAAACTCCCGCCCACTATCTTCGTCACGGCGACGCCCGCCGCGTACGAGCTGGATGCCAGCGGCGGTGAGGTAGTGGAGATGATCGTTCGGCCCACCGGGCTGCTCGACCCCGCCATCGAGGTGCGCCCCACCCGGAACCAGATCGACGATCTGCTGGGCGAGATTCGAGCCCGAACCGAAGCGGGCGAGCGATCCCTGGTCCTCACCTTGACCAAGCGCACCGCGGAGGACCTGACCGAGTACCTGGAGGACCTGGACATGCGGGTCCGGTACATCCACTCCGAAGTGAAGACCCTACAGCGGGCGGAGATCATCCGGGACCTGAGGCGCGGCGCCTTCGACGTGCTCGTCGGCATCAACCCGCTGAGAGAGGGGATCGACCTGCCCGAGGTCTCTCTGGTGGCGATCCTCGATACCGATGCGGAGGGGTACCTCCGGTCCACCACATCCCTCATCCAGATCGTCGGCCGCGCCGCCCGGAACGTGGGCGGTAAGGTCATCATGTACGCCAATCGCATGACCGATGCCATGAAGGAGGCGCTCGAGGAGACGGATCGGCGGCGGGATATCCAGACCAGCTACAACGAGGAGCATGGCATCACGCCCCAGACCGTCACCAAGGCCATTCAGGACACGGTTCGGGCCCAGGAGGAGCTGGATGACGAGGCCGATGGCATCCTCGCCGAGGTCCTGGGCGACTCGGCCGACCGCGATCTGGAGACCCTGGTGGACGGGCTGGAGAAGGAGATGCGCGAGGCGGCCGCTGCCCTGGAGTTCGAGCGCGCGGCCCGACTTCGGGACGAGATCTCGGAGCTGCGTCGGATGCTTCAGGAGAAGCCCAGCTAGAGCGGCTCTCGGAAGTTGCTTCGCGCG
>WJIW01000424.1 GCA_014730065.1 Armatimonadia bacterium
CCCCCCCCCCCCCCGCCTCCAAAGGACTCCCCATGCCCCCCATGCGATGCCTCCCGCCGCTAGCCGCGATCCTGCTACTGATCGGCGCGCAGGTCAGCGCCGCCCAATCCACCGCCTTCGAGCGCCACACCGACCCCGCCGGCCGATTCTCCATCGTCCTGCCCGCCACGTGGGAGGCGGTACCGCCGCGCGAGGGCGCGGCCAGTGAGTGGGCGCTGCGCTCGGACGAGGCCGTGAGGGTGTGGGTGCGGGTCGAGCAGCCCGAGCCCAAGGACGATCTCTCCCCCTACGAGCGGATCGTGCTGGAGCGCACCGAGGCCCTGGTGGACGACGGCTGGAGCATCGCGGGCTCGGCCCGGCTCGAGGACGATGCCCTCTCCGGCCACGGCGTGGACCGGGGCGTGGGGCTGCGACTGGCCCACCACGATAGCCAGGCCCAGGTTGTTCTCGTGATCTTGGACCACGAGTCCACGGTCTACACCCTCGGGGTGAACCTGCCCCCGTCGGCCGCCTCCGATGCCGAGATCAGCGGAGCCCTCTCCGAGATCGTCAGCTCCTTCCGGGTGCTGGGCGCGGATGGGGTAGCCGAGGAGCCCGGGGGGGCCGGCCCCACCGGTCCAGGCCCCGAGCCCACGCCCCCTGGCGAGGCGCCTCCGTCGCCCGTGGCGCCCTGGGGCCCCGTGCCCGAGCTGGCCAGCATCGTGGACGCAGGTCCGGGCATCCTCCAAGGCCGCTCCGCCCGGTACGCCCACGACTTCCAGGAAGGGTCGCTGGATGGCTGGACCTGGCGCGTGGCGGCAGATGTGGACGAGCCGGCGGTGCGGAACGGTTCGGGACTGGCCTTCAGCTCTCGTGCGGGCGCGCTGTTCGCTGAGAGCCGGCCTGCGCCCATCCTGGTGGGCCCGGAGCTGGAAGCGCCCTTCGAAGCGGTGTTCGAGCTGAGCGCTCGCGGCGATGCCGATAGCTCGGGCGCCGTCGACTTGCTGGTCTTCGACCATGAGACCCGGGCCGCCGTGGTCGAAGCGGTCGCCGGGGAGGGTGGCTGGCGCGTCCGCGGGTTGCTGCGGCGCCGCAGCCCCGAGGAGGCATCGCCCGTTTCACTCGAGGGTGAGAGGCTTTGGGTCCGCGTCCTCTCCGACGGTCACCGTCTCGCCATGTTCGCGAGCGCCGATGGTGCGCGCTGGCAGCCGGTGCACCCGGGGGTGGGTTCCCAGCCCTTCCGCCTCAATGAGCCCAGGCTGGGGGTCGCCATGCCCCAGTCGGCGGCTCCTACGGCTCAAGTGAGCCGCGTGTCGGTCGTTGAGCTGGCGGGGCTTCCGCCCCTCCCCGCGGCCGAGGGCTTGGCATTTCCCGTGGAGCGCCCGGACGAAGGCGGCGCGTCGGCACCGATCCTGGTGACGGCCTCCTTCGACGATCCGCGCCCAGCGTCGACCCTGGCCCGGGCCGAGCTGGTGATCGAGGTGGGCGACAGGCGGCTTACGGCGGGATTCGGCCGAACCGACCCCGCGGCACCTATGGAGCTGATCGAGGATCCCGGCGAGGCGATCGTGTGCTATGCGGTGGTGCCCAGCCCGAATGGAGGCCTGACGGTCACCGTGGGACTGGATCCGGACGCGGTGAGGGAGTCGATGGCGGACATGGCGGTCTACGGCTCAGCCGTCTCCAGCTCCGGACTGGGCACCGGCCTGTGGAGACTGCTGAGGCATGGCGTGGAGCCGGTGGGTGGGTAGGGAAGCCGCCTCCCCCGCGCCGCACTGGCACGGGAGAGGCTTTTGGCGCTAGCTCGACAGGGTCTCGTGGGTCTCCTTGAGCTGCTCCATGATCGGGATGTCCTGGGGGCATTTGGGCTCACACTCGCCGCACTCGATGCATGCGCCGGCGTAGAGCTTGGTCTCCTCGCTGCCCTCCTCGCGCTCGGTGGGCTTGCGAGCGTACTGGGCCTTGGCATGATCGGTCAGGCCGTAGACCCGGTGGTAGTTCATGAGGTTGAAGTTGCCGGGGATGTCCACACCGTGGGGGCACGGCATGCAGTACCCGCATGCGGTGCAGTAGAGCTTGGCGAACTTCTGGGCCTCGTCCAGCGCCTTCTCCATGCGTGTCCGCTCCTCGGCGGACATGGGATCCTCACGGGAGGCGATCTTCGCGTTCTGCTCGACCATCTCCATGCTACCCATCCCGGAGATGGCTGTGGAGACGCTGGGGTTGGAGAGGACGAACCTCAACGCCGCCTCGGGGTTGCTGGCCACGCCGCCCGGCACCATCTCAGCCAGCTCCGGCGAGAGACCGGCCAACCGGCCGCCGCCCACAGGCCCCATGACCACGGTGCCCATGCCCCGCTCGTGGGCCTTATCGATGGCCTCCTCGTTGGAGCGATCCAGTAGGTTGTACTGGACGATCATGAACTCGAAGGCGCCCGTCTCGACAATCTTGACCACGTTCTCGGGGCTGTCGTGGACCGAGTATCCGATGTGCTTGATGAGGCCTTCGTCCTTGGCTTTCTGGGCGGCCTCCAGGACCTTGCCGGGGCCTTTGATGTGCTCCTGCCAGGCACCCCAGTTGATGCCGTGCCAGATCACGTAGAAGTCGATGCAGTCCACGTCGAGGCGGGTGAGGGAGTCGTCCAGACGCTGGCGCCAGCCATCGACCGAGGGGTCTTTGAAGCAGGGGTTCTTGGTGGAGATGAGCACCTTGTCGCGCCAGCCCTTGAGGGCCTTGGCGCACTTCAGCTCGCTCTCGCCATAGACGAGGGCCGTGTCCAGGTAGTTCACGCCCAGCTCGAAAGAGCGCTGAATCACCGCGGCCGCCTCGTCGTGGTCCTCGGGCAGGCGCATGGCGCCGAACCCCAGGGCCGAGACGTCATATCCCAGATCGCCGAACTTGCGGTATACCAAAAGAGCCAACCTCCCGGGTCGGTCGTGCGCGAAGTTCGCCGGGCCGCTTCGGTTGCACGGCCGGGCGGCAGATGTCGTCCCAATGCGCGAAGGGGACCAGACTGCACTTCGCGATGCCCCGGGCGCGTCCTGCCCCCGA
>WJIW01000425.1 GCA_014730065.1 Armatimonadia bacterium
CAGTACCACCTGATGATCGGCGGCGAGCCCGTGGGCTCGGGCGACATGTGGGAGCGGCCCGACCAGTACGACGTCTCGGGCCGCCTGAAGGCGGGAGAGAACGTGGTCGCCGTCATGGCCGCCAACCACGGCGACGCGCCCAATCCCGCGGGCCTCGTCCTTCGGCTGTGGGCGAAGCTGCCCTCGGGCCAGGAGGTCGTCTTCTCGACCGATGGCTCCTGGGTCTCCACCGACGCTCCCGACTCCGGTTGGGAGGAGGGCGTCGTGTCGCCTCAGGACTGGAAGCCCGTTCGGGTGCTCGGCCAGTACGGCATCGGTCCATGGGGCTCCGGTGGCGGCGGGATCACCCTCAGCCCCATCGAGCGGGCCCGTCCCTACGAGGGCGTGGTCAGCGTGCCCGCCGAGGTCCTCGGCGACGGATGGCGCGTGCTCCTGGTCAGCCGGGCCATTCCTCGCGAGCGAGCGGCCCGGGTGACGATCAACGGCGAGGACGCCGGTGGCTTCATCAACCAGCCCTACCGCCTCGATGTGACCGGGCACTTGCGGCCTGGCGAGAACCGGGTCCGCCTGGAGCCCCTGGCGCCGAGCCAGGCATGGCTAGTCGCCGTGCCGCCGGATTAGGGCAGCGATCATCAGGTTTCGAGGGGGACACCCCTCGACGGCGCTTGGGGGCCGAGCCCCGAGCGGCCCTCAGGCCCCGGGGATCACGGCGATGATGGAGCGGCGGATGATCTTGTCGCCCCGGCTGGCCACCAGGGTGCCTTCGCCCGCGGCTTGGGCGAGGAACCCCACGGTGCCGTCGCCCTTTTCGCTGATCTCTCCGATGCCGCCCTCCACGAGCCATTCGGCGTCGGGGATGGGGACGTACCGGCCCTCGGAGTCGGTGCCATACAGCAGGAACTTCTGGCTCCGGCCCAGGGCCACTTTCAGCGTTCCCTCGGGGACCAGATGGATGTTCGCCATGGGGCCCGAGGGGTTGGGATCCAGGGTCATGTAGGTCGAGGCCCGCCGCCCACTGTCGCTGATGGCCAGCACCTCCACCTCCTGGGAGTCGCTGACTCCCGTGACGGTGTACACCCCCTCCGACGTGGCCATCTGTCCGGGGCCCGACAGCACCGACCAGGTATCGTCCTCGGCCGGGGCGACCCGCCCGTTCCGGGGGTCGATGGCCAGGGTGACGAAGGGCACTTCCGTGCCCACGGGCACCCTGAGGTTCCGCGGCCATACCTCCAGCTTGGGAGCATCGGGGTCGATGTCGCCGTCGACGATCACGTGGACGCTGGCGGTGAGGGTGCTGATCGTCCCCACGGTGCTCGCCCGGATCAGGCCCGACCGGTAGTGGCCGGGCTGGACCACGGGGCTGGCCTCGAACCTGCCGTTCAGGTCGATCACGCCCGGGACGGCCGCATCCCGAGTGCCCGCGGGGGGCTTGACGTCGCTGGGGAGCGGCTCGTCGTACAGGTTCCACTTGGCCGACTGAGTGGGTAGGGGGATCTCGATCCCGACGAGGCTGAAGCCCTTTAGCTCGTACCGGACGATCTCGCCCGGGGCCGCGGTGGTGATCCCCGGCGTGAGCCGCAGACGGGTGGGCACGAGGAAGGCCTCGTAGCCGCCACATCCCGCCAGAAGCCCCGCCCCGATGGACAGGGCGAGCAGTGCCAGAAGAAAGGCCGTTCGAGTTCGCATGATCCAGGTCGCTCCTCCGGCGGCGCCGCGCGTCAGGAGGTATGCACCTCGGCGGCGACGCGGCCAGCCGCCTCCTCTGCTTTGCCCGGGGTCGGCGAGAATCCTCTGGCCGAGAGGTGTGTCACCGATTCCGCCGCCAGTCCCACTCCGCGCCGCATCAGGTCGGGCGGGGTCGGGGGCTCCAGACCCTCTCCCGAGGCGCAGGCCGCGAGCAGCACCCCCGCCAGGCAGTCGCCGGCGCCCGTCGGATCCACCGCCTCGACCGCCTCGGGCCGGAACATCCCATGGCCTCCGCGCCAGGCCGCGGCCGCTCCCTGGGCCCCGTGGGTCACGACGACCAGCTTGGCGCGATCGAGCTCCCCCAGTATCGCGACGGCCATCTCCTCGGGCGGGACGTCATATTGGAGTCCCAGGCGCCGGGCAAGTTGCCGGGCCATCGCCCTTTTCATCATCACAACGGTGGCCAGGTCGAGCAATGCCGAGGTCATGGGGTACCGCCTCGGACGGAACCAGCCCGGGCCCACATCCACGGTCACGTCACCCCCCGCTCGGACGACTTCCTTGGCCCATCTCACCTGCCGCTCGGCGGCGTGGCCCACATGGAGCACTTCGCCGTCTGGCGGCGCCATGGTCCGAGGGGTGCGGGCCGACCGCGGCGGGTTGTGGATCACGAGCCGGGGCTCGGCGTTGGCGGCCTTGGTGAACACATACGTGCGGCGCGTTCTCGCCCCCGGCAGAACCACCATGGAACCCGCGTCCACGCCGCGAGCGGCGAGGTCCTCAATGATCCGCCGCCCCTCCTCATCATCGCCCACCCCTGCGGCGAAGGCTGCGTCGGCGCCCATGGAGGCCGCCGCACAGAGGGCGTTGGCCACACTGCCGCCGCCGGCCTCTCGCGCCTCGTCGACCCGGCATCCGCGAGAGGTGAGCTTCTCCGGAGTAGGCAGCTCACCCGCGTTCAGGAGCCCCGAAGCGATGCGCCTCGCCTCGGCCACGGGGGATTCCGGGCCGATCAGCATGGTGGTCTCCCAAGGGCAGAAGCCCGTTCCGGCGATTCGACCGCTCACGACGCGGCGGCCTTACCGGTCCAGAGCCCCTCGGGCGAGTCCAGGAATGTCTGCAGGAGCCGGTCATCGTCGGCCAGCTCCGGATGGAAGGTGGTGGCGAGCAGGTGGCCCTCGGCCGCGGCGACGATGGCCCCCTCGTGGGTAGCCAGAACCCGAACCGATGGTCCCACATGGGTGATGATGGGGGCGCGTATGAACACGGCGCGCATGGACCCTTCCATGCCCTCCACCGTGACCTCGGCCTCGAAACTGTCCACCTGGCGGCCGTAGGCGTTCCGCTCGACCTGGGTGTCCATCAGGCCGAGAGTGGGCTGGTCGGAGCCGCGGATGGAACGGGCCAGGAGAATGGCGCCCGCGCAGGTGCCCCAGATGGGCATCCCCTCGCCGGCCCTCCGACGGATCGGCTCGACCATCTCCCATCGGTCAAGCAGCTTCTGGATGGTGGTGGACTCCCCGCCGGGCATGATGAGGGCGTCGATAATGTCGAGCTGCTGCGGGTATCGTACGAGCTCCGGGTGGTGGCCCAGCCGCTCGACGGCCCTTCGGTGGGGGGTGATGTCGCCCTGGAGGGCGAGGATTCCGACCTTCAAGAAGACTCGCGAACCCTTCTGTGGCGCGCTGGCCGCAATATGGCCCCACATTATACCTCGGGGGGCGGGGCGACGACGCGCCGATTCCTCCACCTTGACAAACCGGCACCAGGCACCTAGTATCCGGCTGATCACTGCCGGCAATCATTTGCCGGTCACGGACGCAAAGGCCCCACCTGGCCGCCCAGGCCGGAGCGATGCCTCGCATCGGATGTGGGAGCCACTTCATCGAGGCGGGATGTGAAAGATGTGACCCGAGTCGAGGCCATCGTACGCCCCCCCAAGCTGGATGATGTCCGTAACGCCCTCAACGAGGCTGGCATCCACGGGATGTCGGTGACGGAGATCCGAGGCTGCGGACGGCAGAAAGGCTTCACCGAGCGCTACCGGGGAAGCGAGTACACCATCAACCTGCTCCATAAGGTGAAGGTGGAGGTCGTGGTCGATGACGCCCAAGTCGAGGCCGTTGTCGCCGCGATCATCGACGCCGCGCAGACGGGTGAGGTAGGAGACGGGAAGATCTTCCTCTCGCCCGTATCGGACACTATCCGGATCCGCACGGGAGAGCGCGGCCCGGACGCCCTCTAGGCACCATCCCACAATCCGACATCGACTGCCCGCAATAGGAAGGGATAGCCAGCCATGCTTGATACTGGCGACACTGCCTTTGTACTGGTCAGCTCGGCGATGGTCATGCTCATGACCCCCGGCTTGGCCTTGTTCTATGGCGGCATGGTCCGCGCCAAGAACGTCCTCAGCATGCTCCTTCAGAACTTCTTCCTCCTCGGAGTGGCCAGCGTCGTCTGGGCCCTGGTCGGCTACAGCCTGGCCTTCGGCACCGACGCCTTCGGTGGCCTGATCGGCAACCTGGATCACATCGGCCTTACGGGCGTGGGTCAGGAGCCCACCGAGGGGAGCACGATCCCCCACCTCGCCTTCATGATCTTCCAGGCCATGTTCGCCATCATCACCCCGGCCCTGGTTACCGGCGCCCTCGCCGAGAGGGCCAAGTTCGGCGCCCTCATGCTCTTCTTCGTCATCTGGCAGATCTTCATCTACTCCCCCGCCGCCCACTGGGTCTGGGGGCCCGATGGCTGGATCGGCTCCAAGCTGGGCGCTCTGGACTTCGCCGGCGGCACGGTAGTGCACATCCTCTCGGCATCAACCGCGGCGGCGCTGATCGTCATCGTCGGCCCCCGGATCGGCAACCAAGAGCAGGCCATGCCACCCCACAGCCTACCGCTGACGGTGCTGGGCGCGGGCCTACTTTGGTTCGGCTGGTTCGGCTTCAATGCGGGAAGCGCCCTGGCGGCCAACGGCCTGGCGGCCTCGGCCTTCGTGGTCACCCATCTTGCCGCCGCCGCCGCCACCGTGGCGTGGGTTGCCGCCGAGTGGCTCCATCAGGGCCGCCCGACGATGCTCGGTGGCGCCTCGGGCTGCATCGCGGGCCTCGTGGCCATCACCCCCGCCGCCGGTTTCGTCGGCCCCATGCCCGCCCTCATCATCGGGCTTCTGGCGGGCCTGGCCTGCTATGGCGGCATTCTGCTGAAGAACAAGCTGGGCTACGACGACTCCCTGGACGTGATCGGCATCCACGGCATCGGCGGCACTCTGGGCGCCATCCTGACCGGCGTCTTCGCCACCACCGCCGTGAACCCCGACGGGGCCGACGGCCTCTTCTCAGGCAACCCTGGCCTGGTCGGCGCCCAGATCGTCGCCGTACTGGCCACCATCGCCTTCGGCTTCCTCGGCAGCTTGGTACTGGGGTTCATCGTCCACAAGACGATCGGACTTCGCGTGAGTCCGGACCACGAGATCATCGGTCTGGACAAGACCGAGCACGCCGAGAGCGGCTACGACATGCTCTAGCGGCTGGGCACGAGAGAAGCGGCTCGGTCCGGCAGCACGCCCATGAGCGCGAAGCCCCAGGTCGGGGCAGAGGCGCAGGTCAGCTC
>WJIW01000426.1 GCA_014730065.1 Armatimonadia bacterium
GAAGATGCCCCCGTCGCCGCCCACATGCGCGCTATCGCGTGCGCTCCGGCGCATAGCCCGCCACTCCGCTTGTCGCTCTGAGGAAGGCCGTCGTTCGCAAGTTGCCCGAGCGACGATCCCGTGAGGACTGAACTCAGATGGGGGATGCACTCGTATGGGACGCACCACCAGAACCAGGAACACTGCGCGATTCACTCCCGGCGACCTGCGCCAACACGCGAAGGACCTCGCCCACGTCCTGCTCCATACCCGCCGAGACGATGGCGGCCACTCCCGCCAGGACAGGGCCCTCATCGAAGCCGAAGCCGAGAGCGTCTGCTCGGTGGTCTGCAGGGCCTTCGGGCACGATACCACCAGCAATGCCGCCGCCTATATCCGCAGCCACGGGGGCTCCGCCGATACCGTCCTCGCCAGCCTGCACCGGATCGCCCGCACAGCGAAGCACATCCTCGACTATGTGGACCCAACAGACGACGACAGCGAGCTGCACACCCAGGCCGCCTAGCGGCCCCAGCACCCGGCGGCCGGGCCCGCGGCTCGGGCGCCCGGAAGGAACTCGGCCATGCTCCGTACCAACGAGAAGAGAGCTACCCTGCTCGCCATCGCCGCCCACGGCCAGCTCACCGTCCCCCAGATCGCGGCGGTCTCCCGCCCCTCCCCCGTGGCGCACTACATACCCGCCCTGGTCGCCCAAGGCTACCTTCGTCTTGCCGCCTGCCCACCCGGTCCCGCGCCGGGGCGCACCGCCCCAGGCGGCGAAGAGTACCGAACACCCCTGAGGCACACCCTACACTGCCGCCACGCCTGAGTACCATGATGGCCAGCCCATCCCCCGCCCGCGCGCCGTCAGCCCCTTCCGCGGTGGGCTCCTCACCAGCATCCTCGGGGCGGTCGCCCCTGTTCCTCTAGTGGGGCCCGCACCGGGGGGCGGGGGCCGGGCTCCAGGCTCCTGAGTGGAAGCTGAGCTGTGGGGCCGCGCCTGCGCTGGGCCGGTTCAGCCCGGCCTGGTCCTTGCGCGGCCCATGCCGGTGGTCTACTATCGGCCGGAGGGAGGTCGCCATGGCAGGCAACCCCGCCTTCGACCCGGAAGCCGCGCCGCTTACTGAGCTCATCAAGTACATCCACGACATTGGCGGCCTGAGCTGGCGCGACTTCGCCGGAGCCGTTCGCGACCGCGGGTACCCGGCCAACCTGTCCCACACCTGCCTCCAGCGATGGGTAGCTGGTGCCCATCAGCCGCGCCGCAGCACCGATGTGCTCTTGCGCCCGATCCTGCTCCAGATGATCCAGGACTACGGCATCGATCCCCGCTAGAACCGGGCGCGCGTCCCTTCCGTCCTGACCCCGGCCGCCGATCGCCGCCTCTTCCGTCCTCGCGTCCTCACCGGCCTTACTGACAGTCGATCAACGTGACCATGACCTCGCGCCGGGGGCCCGTACCCTTGGGGTTCTCGGGCACCGGCCACACCTGCACCTCTAGGCCCGGCGCATGCCAAAGCTCCTGCTCCGGCAGCTTCACGCCGTCGGCGGGGTCGGGGACGGGGTGGCGCTTGCCTCCCAGCGGGATCCAGTCATGGCTCACTTGTTCCCGCAGCGTGTAGTCCCGGCGCGGCTTGCTCCCGGCCGCACGCTCCCACGCGAGGGCTTCTTGTGGCAGCATCCGCCGGAAGGGCAGCCAGGGGCTCTCGGAGCTGCGTCGGTAGTAGACCTGCCGGTCGTCGATGATGGTGGCGATCAGGTACGTCTCCCGCTCCATGGCGATGACTGGCAGGCGCCGGAGGATCATCTCATAGCTGGCACCCGGGCACGCGGCACGGATCGCCTCCACGTCCCAGCCCTCCCGGTCCACGGCGCTGTGCACGGTGCGCGCCGGCACCCAGACCTCGGATGCCCCCTCGGAGCATAGGATCTCCCGGCCCCACTCGGTCAGGTCCTCCCGGCTGGGGGCGTACGTCGCCTCGATGGCTTCATGCACCAGCCGGAAGTCCGACCGCCTCTCCCCCTCCTCGATGGCGGCTTCCACATCGACGCCGAGGGACTGCACCTGCCGGCTGACGTCGAACATGGGTCCGGGCTTGATGCCAAGTGACCGGGCGTGGGCCCTAACATCCTGTAGTACCTCGAGTGTGTCCGATGACAATGTGCTACCCCCCTTGTTAGAACAACTGTTTGCATTCCCGGCCGATCCCCGCCAGTAGTCAAGGCATCCCGGGAGATTGGCAGGTATGCCGGCCCAAAGCTATACAGGCGACGCCGCCCCTGGATCTAAGGCCGATCCATGCGCTTGCCGCCGAACTCCCCAGCATGGCCGGCGGCCCAATCGTCCCCCTTCACCCCGAAGGGGGACCACAGGGGGTTCCCACACATGCGCCTGCCCGGTCACGCGTCGCCGCTGCGGCCGCCGAGCTTCCCAGCATGGCCGACGGCCCAATCGTCCCCCTTCGCCCCGAAGGGGGACCACAGGGGGTTCCCACACATGTGCCTGCCCGGTCACGCACCGCCGCTCCCTGCGGCCGAGCTTACCGGCATGGCCGACGGCCCAATCGTCCCCCTTCACCCCGAAGGGGGACCACACGGGGTTCCCACACATGCGCCTGCCCGGTCACGCGTCGCCGCTCCCTGCCGCCGAGCTCCCCAGCATGGCCGGCGGCCCAATCGTCCCCCTTTACCCCGAAGGGGGCCCACAGGGGGTTCCCACCGGTTCGCCTGCCGCCTGTTTCCCGGCCGGCAGAGCCGACGAGGGAGGCCACAGGAAGCTCCCTCTGCACGGGCCGCGCACGCAGGCCCGACCCTACCCGCACCCCCGCACGGGTGGCGGCGGGCGTCCCCGCCCGCCGATCCCCCCTTCGCCCCGAAGGCGACTACAGGGGGTTCGCACACACCCGCTTGACCGGTCAGGCGTGGCCCGTGGCCCCCACCCCGCGCGGCGCCTGCGCGTGATAGTCCCTACCGCCTAGCCTCCGCGTGTCGCCTCAGCGTCTCCAGCAGGTCCCGGTAGAACTTCCGGGTGCGCCTGGCCGATCGCGTGCCGCCATGGAACCGCAGGGCGTCCGCCAGCAGCCGCGCCTCCCCCACGGTCACCTCGGGATCCTCCGTGAGGGCCCGTTCCAGCTCCGCCGAGTGGTCCTCCTTGAGAAGCTCCCATGGGCTGACTCCGGAGACGGTCGGGGCCTCCTCCAGGGCGCGGTAGAGCGCGGCGCCGATGGGCTCATCCTCTGTGCGAAGCAGCTCCGTGAGCTTCCGCTCATCCCCCGGCCGGCCTTCAAACCGCTCCATCACCGCCCACGCCTGCCCGCCGCCCAGTTGACGTGCCGCCTCGGTCAGGCGATCGGAGTAGGTGGGTTCGCGCCCCGGTTCGTCGTCCAGGCCCAGCAGGTAATCGGCCGACACCCCAAGCACCCGGGCCGCGGCCCGCAGGAATGAGATCTTGGGTTCGTTCACCTGGAGCACGTACGCCCTCACGGAGCTGTCCGTGGCATAGCCCAAGGCGTCGGCCAGAGCCATCCTCGTCATACCGGCCCGCTCCAGGGCCGCTTCGAGGCGCTCGGCGAAGATGCGCTTGGTCTCGTCCGCGTTCCGCTCGTCCATACGCCTACCCTCCACTCAGCCCGAACGTGGAACTCTCCGGCATTTTTCCGCGGGACCTTGCAGGAAGTCAAGACTTCATGTAGAATCCTGATCGATAAGTCAAATCCTCAAGACGGAGGTCCACCATGTCCACGCCCGAGTTCGTTGCTGAGGTCGCCCGCCGAGGGCTGGCCAGGGGCCGTAAGATCACTAACCGGGAGCTGGCCGCTGCCTGTCGCCGCAGTGAGTCGTGGGTATCGACGCGCCTACACCGTCCCTCCGTCCCCCCGGAGTTGGTTGCTGCCCTTGAGCGCGTGGCGCCCGAGGCCGACTGCGCGGGCGGGGTGGTGGCCCGATGATCCTTCGCCGCACTCTGCCTGGCCCAGCCATCCCCGGCCGCACCGCAGCCGCGGACCCACGGTCTGCTTCCGGGCCGGCCCA